>CAYFVF010000006.1:0-16939 GCA_964346335.1 uncultured Hyphomicrobiaceae bacterium | reverse complement strand
AAACCGCGGCTAAGCCGAAGCGCACGGCCAAGAAAGCCAACGCAAAGCCCGCCGGGCGCGACCCGAAGAAACCGAAGCCCGCGAACGCTGACACGCTCGCCGATGGTCCGACCAGCGCCGAGATGGCAGCCCTGCTCGCGCGGGTCAGCCACGAAATCCGCAATCCGCTGACTATCATCCTGGGGTTCGCCGAAATCCTGCAAAGCGACCGTATGGATCGCCTGCCGCCGGGCAAGGCCAAGGAGTACGCCAGCGACATCTATCGCACTGCACAACTCGCGCTCGGCCTTGCTGACGACCTGCTGGGCTTTGCCGAACGCGCGAGTGGTGAACCGCCACCACCTCATGACTGGGTGGACCTGAACGCCGTCATCGCCGATTGCCTGCATCTGCTGGAGCCGGTCGCCACGGCGCAGAACGTGACGCTGGTCCGCCGGTTGAGCCGTGACGCGCCGGTGCTGCTCGCGCATGAACGCTCGATGCGTCAGGTGCTGCTCAACCTTCTGATGAACGCGCTACGCCACGGCGCGGGCGGCGGCAAAATCCGGGTGATGACCCGGCCCGACCGCGACGGGGCGCTGATCGTGAGCGTGAAGGACAACGGGCCGGGCATGACGCCGGAGCAGATCGCCGCGGCGAAATCGCCCGAGCAGGTACGCGACGTGAAACAGGCGGGCCGGCGCGGGCTGGGGCTGCGGCTGGTGGTCGGCTTCGTGCGCGATAATCAGGGCGATATCGACATCATCAGCAAGCCCGGCGCGGGCGCGGATGTGCGGATCCGTTTTGCGCCGGACAGGCTGAGAAATCCTGCCGCCGCGAAGAACGCGCGCACACCGAAGAAACCCGCCAACAAGCCCAAGCAGCAGACGGCCAAGACCAAACAGGCAGCGCCGAAAAAGCAACCAGCCAAGACGTCCCGGCGCAAGCGCGCCTGAGCTATTCCATCTCCTTGGTCTTGGAGAAGCGGATCGCCTCGTTGCTTTCTATCTTGTAATTGAGCTCCCACGGGCTCGACGCCATGAACACCGGATCACCGTCGCGGTCTGTCATGATCGCGGATTTGTGCTTGGAGACGAACTGGTTGAGCGCCTTTTCGTCATCCGAATGGAGCCACCGCGCCATCTGGTACGGCGTCGGCTCGAACTCCAGCGCGACCTTGTATTCGCTCTTCGCGCGGTCGCTGACAACATCGAGCTGAAGCTGACCGATCACGCCGACGACCCACTGCGAGCCGATATCCGGCTTCAGCACCTGGATCAGCCCTTCCTCCGACAAGTCCTGAAGCGCCTGGCGCATCTGCTTGATCCGCGTGGTATCGCCCAGGCGCACCCGGCGCAATATCTCCGGCGCGAAGGCGGGCAGGCCCGTGAAGCGCAAGGCTTCGCCCTCGGTGAAGGTGTCGCCGACGCGGATGGTCCCGTGGTTGGGGATGCCGATCACGTCGCCCGGCCCGGCCTCATCGGCGATGCCGCGGTCCTGCGCCATGAAGATGATCGGGCTGTGCACGGTGATATCCTTGCCGGTGCGCACCTGGCGCAGCTTCATCCCGCGCTTGAAGTGGCCTGAACACAGGCGCATGAACGCGATCCGGTCGCGGTGGTTCTTGTCCATGTTCGCCTGGATCTTGAACACGAAGCCCGAGACGCGGTCCTCATCCGGCGAGATATTGCGCGGCGTCGCGGGGCTCGGGCGCGGCGGTGGCGCATGGTCCGCGATCAGATCGAGCAGGTTGGTGATCGAATAATCGCGCAGTGCGCTGCCGAAGATGACCGGCGTCATGTTGCCGTCGCGGAAGGCGTCGCCGTCAAATTCCGAATAAGCGGCCCCGGCCAGTTCGGCTTCTTCGCGCGCGGTCGCCAGCACCTGGTCATTGACGCGCGCGTCGAGCTTCGCATCACCCATGCCGGAACAGGCGATCACCTCATCGAACGGCCCGCCACGCCCCTGGGACGATGTGTGAAATTCGTCGCGCCCGAGGTCATAGACGCCCTCGAACTGTCCGCCCATGCCGATCGGCCAGACACGCGGCGCGATGTCGAGCTGCAACTCCTCGTGGATCTCGTCCAGCAGCTCGAACGGCTCGCGCCCCTCGCGGTCGATCTTGTTGATGTAGGTGATGATCGGGATATCCCGCAGCCGGCACACCTCGAACAGCTTGCGCGTCTGGCTCTGAATGCCGCGCGCCGCGTCGATCACCATGATCGCGCTGTCGACGGCTGTGAGCGTGCGATAGGTGTCCTCGGAAAAGTCTTCGTGGCCCGGCGTATCCAGCAGGTTGAACAGCAGCCCGCGATGGGTGAATGTCATCACCGAACTGGTGACGGAAATGCCGCGCTCCTGCTCGATCTTCATCCAGTCCGAGCGCGCACGCCGCGCCTCGCCGCGCGCCTTCACCGCGCCGGCCATGTGGATGGCGCCGCCCTGCAGCAGCAGCTTTTCCGTCAGCGTCGTCTTACCCGCGTCCGGATGCGAAATGATCGCAAACGTCCGGCGCTCATCATGGGTTCCGCTCATTCGTGCTCCGGGGTGGTCGTACAGGCGACTCGCGCCCGACTATCCGACATGTAAGAAGCTGGCCTGCGGCCCAACAGTCTAGGGGCCGGCGTGCCGATGAAACAAATTCCTGATCCACGCGCAAGCCATTGTACACGCGGCCCGCCGCTTTCATTCTCCAACCCCAGATGGTCGCCAAGCATGTCTGTCCCGCATGTCAGGACGGGCGCAGCGACATGACGATGCGGTATCCACACAGCCGCGCACTCCGGTTAAGGTGCGTCAGGCGCGCCGCGAAGGCGCAGGAGCCGAACCGGAACCGAGGAGTTGTGGATGGCGCGGATCATCGTGACGGATCGCAACGGCGAAACGCATGAGTTAGAGGCGGTCGAAGGCTGGCGCGTGATGGAAATCCTGAGGGATTATGGCGTCGGCGTCGAGGGCGTATGCGGCGGCGGATGCGACTGCGCCTCGTGCCACGTGCTGGTGGAGGACGGCTGGCTGGAGAGGCTGTACCCGCCGCGCGACGAGGAAGAAGAGAAGCTCGACGAACTGCCTGCGGTCCAGCCGAACTCGCGCCTGTCCTGCCAGATCATCTGGGACGACACGCTGGACGGGCTGAAACTCAAACTGGCCGATTACTAGGAAGCTCTATGCGTCACTTTCCCATCTTCGTTGACCTCAAATGTCAGCGCGTCGTCGTCTCCGGCGCGGGCGAGACGGCGGCGGCCAAGCTGCGCCTGCTGCTCAAGACCGAGGCGCTGATCGAGGTCTATGGGGAAGGCGCCTGCGCGGAAGTACGCGAGTGGCACGACGAGGGCCGCTTGCGCTGGTTCCCGAAGCCGCTGCCGTTTGCGGCGCTGTTGGGCGCGCGCCTCGTTTATGCCGCGCATGACGAGCCGGAGGCGGACGAACAGGTCCGCGCGCTAGGCGAGAAAGCCGGCGTGCTGGTCAACGCGGTCGATAACCTGGCGCTGTCGCAATTCATTACGCCCGCGATCGTGGACCGCGACCCCGTCACCGTGGCGATCGGCACGGAAGGCGCGGCCCCGGTGCTGGCCCGGCGGATCAAGGCGGATATCGAGGAAGCCCTGCCCACCGAACTCGGCCAACTTGCGGCCATCGCGCGCGACTACCGCGACGCGGCGGCAGAGTTGCCCGGTGGGCGCGGGCGCCGGGCACTCTGGACGCGGTTTTTCGACACCGACGGACCGGCGGCGCTGGCCGCGGGCGGCGAGACGGAAGCGCGCGGCGCGCTGGAGCGGTTGATCACGGAATATGCTGGGGGCGAGCCGGAGGGCGCTGATGGCCGCGTGGTCCTCGTAGGCGCGGGGCCGGGCGACCCGGAGTTATTGACCCTGAAGGCACGCCGCGTGCTCCACGATGCGGATGTCGTGCTCTACGACCGGCTGGTGGACCCGCGCATTCTGGAGCTTGCGCGGCGCGAGGCCACGCTCATGGAGGTCGGCAAGAAACCCGGCGGCCCGGCCTGGGAGCAAACCGACATCAACGCCGCAATGATCCGCGATGCCCGATCCGGGGCGATCGTGGCGCGGCTCAAATCCGGCGACCCGATGGTGTTTGGCCGCGCGGACGAAGAACTGGACGCACTGGACGACGCCGGCATCGCGTGGGAAGTCGTGCCCGGCATTACATCGGCCTCCGCGGCGGCGGCGTCCGCGGGCCGCTCCATGACGCGGCGGGCGCGAAACCAGGCGATCACCTTTCTCACTGCCCACGAGGCGCAGGGCTATGCCGAGCATGACTGGCGCGCGCTGGCCCAGCCCGGCAGCGCGGTGGCGATCTATATGGGTCTGCGCGCCGCGCGTTTCGTGCAAGGACGGCTCATGCTGCATGGCGCGTCGCCCGAGACACATGTAACCATTATCGAGAACGCATCGCGCCAGAGCGAAAAACTCGTGCGCGCCCGGCTTGTGGACATGCCGGAGCGGATCAGCGAAGCAGGCATTACCGGGCCGGTCATCATCTTCATCGGGCTGGACGCGCGTGAGGCAAGGCGCACGGCGGCGCAAGCACCCGACATGACCAGAGCGGCGATTTAGGAGGCGGATCATGCCCGAGACGAGCCCGCTTGCGCCCGGTTCATCCACCCATGCGCCCGGCGAGCCTGCGCCAGCCGGCAACTGGCGGTGCGTCCACGACACGGCGGACCACAGTGCACAATTCTGCCGGCGCGATCACTCGGCTCGTTACACTGCAAAACCCCGAGGCACGCCCACCCTTGCGGACGCGCGCTTCGTGGACCCCTGGCGCGGGTGCTGAGCCTCAAGGCTCAGTGCCGCGTGGTGTCTTCGCTGATGCTGGGGATGGTGACGTCACCGTTTTCGCGGCGATGCACGGCTGCGGCCATCTCCGACAGCGAGTCAAATGCGCGCTGCTTCTCGGCAGTCATGTAGCTGCGCGTGAGCGGCCGTGACGCAGCCCAGAGCGCGGAAAAGGCCAGCGTGGCCCGGCGCACCGCGTCCGGCGCATTTTCATCGACCATATCGAGCGCGCCCGGCCGTTGGGGCGAGCGCCGCATGGCATCACCCGACCAGCAGATGGCCGAGCCCAGCGTCATTTGCTCATGCGCATCGAGCAGACCCGGATTGCGTGCCCAGCGTACGCGCGCTGACATCGTTTCGCCGCGCAACACCGGCTTGACGGCACTCAGCACCGTATCGAGCGTATCGGACGGGGCCGGCTTGCCGAGGATCACCCGGGCGCCGACGTGGTGCGCGCCCAGTTCATCGGCCATCGTGGCGAGCGCGGCGGCGGCCGGGCTGGCGGGCGAACGAGCGATCAGGGTGAGCGCATAGGCGTTGGCATCCTGCGACGGCGCGCGCCGCAAGTGCCGCAGATAGGTCTCGATCAGCTCCATGATCCGGCGCGTCGCGCGGCCAGCGGGATCGGGGCTTTGGTTGGGCGTGTCTGTGAAGCGGCTCATCGTCTCAATTCCTCAATCGTCTTGAATCAGGACATTCCACTGGATGCCTGGCGTTGATCCTTGTGCGTGAGCCGGCGCTTACGCGGGCGCGGGAAGCCGCAAACCGGCCGGCAGAGCGGGAAACACGGTCATCTCTGACCGCGCCGGCCCCTTGAGCTACGCAGGGAACGACTGAGGCCGCACGTCCTATTCATGGCCTCTGCGCCTTAAAGAAGAATTGACCGCGCCAGGATTTTTTCGCTCAGCCTTCAGCGAGCCGTGTCGTCGGGCCGCGCCTCGGTCATTTGACGCGCAGGCTGTGCCCCGCCGCGCCCGGGAAAGCCGGCCTTCAGATAGGCGACGAGCTGCCAGGCTTGCCGCTCCGTCAGGCCGCGCTCGAATGGCTGATTGTCGGGATTGAAGGGCTCGCCGTGCCCCAGAATGGACCAGATCAGGTAGGCATCGGACGTCGTGCCCGCGGCGAATATGGCGGGCAGGGAGATCATGTTCGACCCGGCCTCCTGCGCGCGCGGACCATTGCCCTCGCCCGCCGCGCCGTGACAGGCGGCACAATTGTCGGCGTAGTGCTCCGCCCCGGCCGCGATGGCGGCAAGCGTGTGACCGACATCATTTTGCAAATCACGGTATTCCCGGGGAATATCGTCCGCCGCTGCGGCTCGCTGGCGGGCTGTGGAGCCGCCCGCAACGCCGTCGTCCCGTGCCTCGGCGGTTTCACTCGGCGGCCTGCGCGCGGGCAGCGGCGGTGTCGGCATGTCGCGGCGTGCGCGCTCGTCCCACGCCGGATCGTGACGCGGACGCCATTCGTGACGCAGTGGCGCTTCCGCGCGGCCATGGTAGCAGTCGGCGCGATAGCCGTACGGATCACCGCAGCCGGAATAGCAGTGTCCGGACCACTTCACGCACTCACGGTACGGCGCGCACGGGCCATAGGCTTGTGCGGGTGACGGGACGGCCAAGGCCGACACGCCGCCCAGCACCAACCCGATCGCCATTTGCGTGAAGATGTCGGAACGGATACGCCGCACGATCACTCAACAACTTGTTAGCCACAAACGGGATTATCGCCTCGTGGAGCCGTTCCGTAAAGCCGTATCCGCTCTGGTCGCGGCTCAGGCCACGGCGGTCTGGCGCGGGCCGCGCAGATTGACCCAGAACGCCAGGAATAACCCCATAATCACGACGTTGACGGCCGTCTGGATCGCCACCTGGGGCACCGTCACCCCGCCAATGTTCACGTAGATATACACCGCGTAGCCAATGCCCAGCGCCTGCTCGGCGATCGCAACCCAGAGCAGGCCGATGCAGCGCAACGGATCAAGCGCGGCGACCGCGTAGACCAAGGCGAGTAGCAGCATGACCATGCCGTATTGCGTGCTCATCGCAAGCATGTCCTGAGTCCAGCCGGCCTCGGGGCTCCAGCCTGTCAGTCGCGCGCCAGTATCCGGGTCGAACGTCGCCAGAACGCCGAAGACCAGATGCCAAAGCAACCAGAGACCCAGAATGATCTGCAATGTCGTCTTGCTGAACATGGAGGCCTTCCCGTTGGTTCGGCCTAATCCTGAGTCGCGTTAGGGGTATTTTCGGCGTTGGCGATGCCCGACCGGACGCGCACTGCCAACCTGGCATGACAGTGCGGCAATATATCGCGAATATGCGTGAAAATTGTTTCAACTTGTACCGCCGAGCTGGGGATAGCTGGCCCTCCCGCATGGCCGCAGACGCTCAAAGCTGTACACTGCCCCTTTTATCGCGCAATGGATCGGGCGATGGCTTTCCGCTTCTTGCACACCGCCGATATTCACCTCGACTCGCCTCTGAGAACGCTGGCGCTGCGCGATGAAGACCTCGGTGCGCACATTCGCGGCGCGACCCGCAGGGCGTTTGCCGGCCTTGTCGAGACCTGCCTCGATCGCGGCGTCGATGCGCTGTTGATCGCAGGCGACCTGTATGACCGCGACATCCACGACATGAGCACGGCGCTGTTCCTCGCGCGCCAGATGCGCCGGCTCGCGGCGGCGAACATTCGGGTCTTCATCATCCGCGGCAACCACGACGCGGAATCCTTGCTCACGCGCGAGCTGAGCCTGCCGGACAACGTGCACGTGTTCAGCTCCGAAGGCGGAACGGTGCGGCTGGATGACGCCGGCGTGGCGATCCACGGCGTCAGCTTTGCCAGCGCCCACGTGTCTGAAAACATCATCAACCGTTTCCCCGCGCCGCTGCCGGGTCTGGTCAATATCGGGCTGTTGCACACCAGCCTGACCGGCGCCGCGGGCCATGATGTCTATGCACCCTGCACGCTCGCCGACCTCACCGGCGCCGGCTTCGACTACTGGGCGCTCGGCCACGTTCACAAGCGCGCTGTCCATGCCGAGAACCCTTGGGTGGTCATGCCGGGTATCCCGCAGGGGCGCGACATCGGGGAAGATGGGCCGAAATCCGCGACTCTGGTCACGATCGGGGATGATCGCGGGATAACGCTGGAGGAGGTGCCGAGCGCGGTCGCGCAGTTCGCGCGCATTTCGGCGGACGTAAGCGGGGCCGAACATATGACCGACGTTGCCCAGCGCATGGAGGCCGCACTCGCTGAGACCCGCGAGTCCGTCGCAGCGCCGTGGCTGGTCGCGCGGTTGACGCTGACAGGCGAGACGCCGCTGGCCGCCCGGTTGCGCCGCGACGATGATCTGGCGCTCAGCGAGGCGCGCCAGGCCGCCGAAAGCGTCGGCGGCGTGCTGATCGACAAGGTGGCGTTCGCGTTCGAGCACGCGCGCGCAGCGGACACGGGGCCTGTCGCCGAGCTTGAGACGCTGATGACGCCGGAGCGCCTGCCGCCCGAGGTCGCGGAGCAAACGCTGGCGGCGCTGGATGCGGTGCGCCGCACGCTGCCACCCGAAACCCGCAAGATGTTCCCCGACAGCGACGAAGATCGACAGGCGCTGGCCGCAGAGCTGATCGCGGAGGGCGCGGGTGATGTGCTCGCCCGCCTGCGCGGCACGGAGGACGGCTGATGCGGCTGCGCCGGCTGGACCTCACGCGATTCGGCGCATTCACCAATGTCCAGATCGACTTTGGCGCGGCTGGGGATGCACCCGACCTGCACATCATCTATGGCCCCAACGAGGCCGGCAAGTCGACGCTGCGCGCCGCGCTCGGCGACCTTCTGTTCGGCATACCGGTACAGTCGGACCACGCGTTTCTCCACGACTACAAGGCCATGGAAATCGGAGCGACTGTGGAGACTGGCGGACAGAGCGCCACGTGGCGGCGGGTCAAGCGGCGCAATGATGATCTGCTCGATGCCGAAGGCCGCCCGGCAAACCGCGCAGTTCTCGACGCCGCGCTCGGCGGCATGGACCGCAAGACGTTCGAACTGATGTTCTCGCTCGACGGCGAGACGCTGAAGGAAGGCGGCGAAGAGCTGTATCGCAGCCGTGGACGGCTGGGCGAAGCGCTGTTCGCGGCGACCTCGGGCCTGTCATCAATCAGCGCGGCGCTGGAAGGCGTGCGCGGCGAGGCCGAGGCGTTCTTCAAGCCGCGCGGCAAGAAACAGCGGCTCAATACGCTCAAGCGCGAGTTGGACGACGTGGACACCGCCCTCAAGCAGGTTGCCGTCAGCGCGCCGCAATACCGCGCGCTGGTGGAGGCATTCAATGCCGCGCGCGCGGCCCATGAGAACGCCAAACGCGGGGCCGACAGCCTCAAGGCTCGCCGCGAGCAGCTTCGGCGCTGGCAAAACGCCATGCGCGAGTGGGCCAAGCTGCGCTTAGCACGCGAAAAGCTCGCGCCTTTGCACGACACGCCGGACATTCCGGAGGACACGGCGGCGCATATTACGGAATTGGACGCGGAGACCGCCCGTTTGCGCCGCGATACTGAGCAAGCGGCTCGCGCGCTGGAGCGGCTGAGTGCGGAACGGGACAAGCTCGCGCCGGATCAGGCGGTTTTGGCCGAGGCGGGGCGCATCGACCGGCTGATCCGCATGGAAAGCGGCTATAGCGAAGCGCGGGACAACAGGCCGGCGGCGGAACACGAGCTTGCTGCGGAACAGGGGCGGCTCAGCGCGACGCTGGAGGCGCTCGGGGTCCATACCGAGAGCGACCCGCGCGACCTCCTGCTGCCCGCGCCGCTGACCAGCCAGCTCGACACTCTGATCCGCGCGCATGACGGGATCGCCACGGCTGTCGAGAGCGCAAAGGAAGAAGCCGAGCAGGCGCGCACGGCTCTGACCGAGATCGCCGAAAGCGAGAAGGCGCTGGGCGATCGGGTCGATCCGGCCATCATCCAGCAGCTTAACCGTGATGCGCGCGGGGCGCAGGCTGTGATCGACACATCCGATCTGGAAGAAGCCGTGGCGAGCGCCAGGGCAAAATGCGACGCGGCGTTTGCCGAGCTTCATCCTTGGACTGGCGGGCCGAACGATCTGCGCGCGCTGCGCCTGCCGGACGACGAGACGCTGAACGGCTGGCGCGAGGTGCTGGATGCACACCGGGACGCGCGGGATCAAGCTGCGCGCCGCCACGACGATCTTGCCGCTCGCGCCGCCGATTGCCGCGCTATGATTGACGCGCTGAAAACCGAGACCGGGCTTCTCAGCGAGGCCGACATCGCCGATGCGCGAAAGACACGCGATGCGCGCTGGCGCTCGCACCGTAACGCGATTGCCAAGGGCGAACTGGCCAAGATCAGCGAGAGCGCCGATATGTTCGAGAGCGCTCTTGAGGCCGACGATCAGGCCCGCGCCGCGCGTGAACGCCACAGCGACAGCGCCGCGCGGCTGCGCCAGCTCGCCACCGACGCCGCCGAGGCCGAAACCGCCGCCAAACGCGAGGCGAAGGCCCGCGATAAGGCGCAGGCGGCGCTTGAAGCCGTTCAAGACGAGATTGATCGCGCACTGGCTGCACTCGACCTTCCGGCCGGCTGGCAGCCAGAGCGCATCAGCCGCTGGATCGAAGCACGGACCCGCGCGCTGAGCGCGCAAGACGAGCTGGATGCGCTCAACGAGAAGCTGGCTCGCCAACACGAGGCCCGCGCGGAATGCCATGAACGGCTATGCGAAACCCTGTGCGCGGCAGATGCGGCGCCATCCAGCTGCGCGGACATGGCGCTCGAAGCGTTGCGCGAGCAGGCCGAAGCCGTAGCGAAAGACGCCGAGAGCCGCGAGATCAAGCGCGCGCAAAAACATGAGGAACACGGACGGGCCAAGGCCCGGCTCGGCGCGCGGGAGAGAAAGCTGGCGCAGGCGCGCGAGGCGCAAGAGGACTGGGCATCTCAGTGGGCGGAGCTGATGGAGTCCTGCTGGCTCGGCGCTGAGGGCCGTGCGCGCGGGCCAGCCGAGGTGCGCGAGATCCTCAAGCTGCTGGACACGCTGCGCGCCGTGCATGAGCGAACCGCGACCCTGAACCGCGATATCGCACGCTGGCGCGAAACCGAACAGGCTTTCACGACGCTCTGCCAGGAGATTTGCGCGGCAACCGGCATGCCATTTGACGAACGTGATCCGGCGCGGGCCGTTGCGGCGCTGCGCGAAGGGCTGGAGACCGCGCGCGACCTGAGCGCCCGGCGCAAACAAACAGAAGCAGAGATCGAACGCACCCACGAAGGACTGGCCGAAACGCGGGCCGCGCTGGACGAGACAGACAGCGCGCTCGGCACACTGGCCGCGCATTTCGAGGTCCCCGACATCGAAACGCTGCGCGGCGCGATCGAAAGCGCACGCGACAAGGCGTCAATCGCGCGGGACATCACCGAGTTGGAAGAGAGCCTGCGCGCGGCATTCGACGGGCGGCCGCTCGCGGAGATCGAAGACGAATTGCGCGGCTGTGATGCTGATCATTTGGCGGTCGAGGCGCAGGACATTGCCGCCGAAATCGAGGCCCGTGAGAGCGATCTGCAACAGCTTTATCACGATATGAAAAAGGCCGAGGAGCAGGTCGAAGCCGTCGGCGCGGACGATAAAGCAGCGGAATTGGGCGAGCGCCGGCGCTTTCTGCTGCTTCAGATCGAGGAAGAGACGCGGCGCTATCTGCGGCTCATGGCCGGCGTATCGGCAGCCGAAGCCGCCCTGCGGCTCTACCGCGACGAGCATCGCAGCGCCATGATGCTGAACGCGGCGCGGCGGTTCCGGCGGATCACCGGCGGGCGCTTCACGGATCTGCAGGCGCGGCCCGACAAGGACGGCGAGACGCTGGTGGCTATCAAGGCCGATGGCGGCTCGCTGCTGGTGGACGGCATGTCGGATGGCACGCGCGACCAGCTTTACCTGGCGTTGCGCATGGCCGGCTACGAGGAGTTCGCCGCCACGCGCGCGCCGCTACCTTTTATCGCCGACGATATCTTGCAGAGCTTCGATGATGATCGCGCGCACGCAACCTTCGAGATGCTCGCCGACATCGCAAAGTCAGGCCAGGTCATCTATCTGACCCACCACGCGCACCTGTGCACTCTGGCGCGCAAGGCCGTGGGCACGGCAGTAACCGTGCACGAGTTGCCCGGCCCTGGATCGTCCCGGCCCCAGGCCCTCAACTCAGCACAAGCCGGATAAGCAGCCCTACCGCTGTGACGGTCGCGACCCCGGCCAGCCATAACCCGACGAACCACAGCCCCTTGCGAAGGCCTTCCCGCATCAGTGATACCCTTCACCCGGGCGCACCTTCCCGCGAAACACCCAGTAGGCATAGGCGGTGTAGGCGATGATGAGCGGGAGCAGGACGAGTGCGCCCACCAACAGGAACGCGAGGCTGTTATCCGGCGCGGCGGCCTGCCAGATCGTCACGCTGGTCGGCACGATGAAGGGATAAAAGCTGATCCCAATGCCGATATAGCAGAGCACGAAGATGCCCATTGTGGCCAGGAACGGCTGCATGTCATAGCCGCGCTGCAGTCCCGAATAGAGCAGGTAGAAGCAGCCCAGGACCAGCGCCGGCACGATCACGGTGAACATGGCCGTCGGCCAGCCAAACCAGCGCTCCAGGTACGCGGGATCGAGATAAGGCGTCGCGACGCTGACGACGCCTATCAAGACCAGCATCGTGAAGGCGGCGCGGTAGGCGTAATTGCGTGCATGTTGCTGGATTCTGCCCTCGGTCTTCAGCACGAGCCACGTGGACCCCAGCAGCGAGTAGCCCACGACCAGCGCGACCCCGGTCAGGATGGAGAACGGCGTCAGCCAGTCCCACCAGCCGCCAGCATAGGCGCGGCCTTCGACGGTTATACCCTGCACCAGCGCGCCCAACGCAACACCCTGCGCGAACGCTGCCACGATCGAGCCGAGCGCGAACGACCAGTCCCAGAGGAAACGGCCGCGCTGTGTGCGCCAGCGATACTCGAACGCGACGCCGCGAAAGATGAGCGCCAGCAACATGGCGATTATCGGGGCGTACAGGGCCGGCATGATGACCGCGTAGGCGAGCGGGAACACGGCGAACAGGCCGCCGCCGCCGAGGATCAGCCACGTCTCGTTGCCGTCCCAAACCGGCGCGACCGAGTTCATCGTGATGTCGCGCTCTTCGCCGGGTTTGTAGCCGAGAAACAAGATGCCGACACCGAGATCAAACCCGTCCAGCAGCACGTAGGCCAGCACGGCGATGGCGATCAGTCCGGCCCAGATGAAAGCTAGGTCAATACCCATCAGTTCTGCCTCCCGTCTCGCAGTGCCGCTTTACTCGGCTGGATTGGCCTGGCCGAATCTCTGCGCCGGCCCCGGCGTGATGCCGCTGGTGCGTATCGGCCCGTGTTCATCGACGTCCTCACCGGCATCCGGCGTCTTGCCCATCAGCCTGATCAGGTAGTAGGTGCCGGCGCCGAAGATGATGAAATACACGACGATGAATACCAGCAGCGACGTCCCCACGGCGGCGGCATCGATTGGCGATGCGCTGTCGGCGGTTCTGAGCATCCCGTAGATCGTCCACGGCTGGCGGCCGACCTCCGTGACGATCCAGCCCGCGACCACCGCGACGAAGCCGGCCGGCCCCATCGCCAGCGTCACGCGCTGAAGCAGGCGCGACTCGAACAGGCGTCCGCGCAGGCGCTGGAGACCGCTCCATAGCCCGACAAGGATCATCAGCATCCCGATGCCGACCATGATCCGGAATGACCAGAACACAAGGTCCAGCGGCGGCCAGTCCTCCTTCGGCCACGCTTCGAGGCCCTGCACTTCGGCATTCATGTCGCCGGTCAGCACCCATGAGCCGAGCTTGGGGATTTCGATGGCATTATGAACCGTGCCCGCTTCCGCGTCCGGGTCGCCGAACAGGATAAGCGGCTGTCCGGCTTTCGTCTCGAAATGCCCCTCCATCGCGGCGATCTTGGCGGGCTGATGCTCCAGCGTATTCTCGCCATGCGTATGTCCGGCGACGAGTTGCAGCGGCGCGACGATCAACGCCATCCACATCGCCATCGAGAACATGATCCGCGCGCCACGGTTGCCCGGGTTGCGCAGCAGGTGCCACGCGCCGACCGCCCCGACGACAAAGGCGGTGGTCAGATATGCCGCCAGAACCATGTGCACCAGCCGGTAAGGGAACGATGGGTTGAAGATCACGTCCCACCAATCTTCGGCGATGTACTGCCCCGCCTCGTTCATGGCAAAGCCAGCCGGCGTATGCATCCACGAGTTGACCGATAGAATCCAGAACGCAGAGAGCAAGGTTCCGAAGGCCACGACGAGCGTGGCAACGAAATGCAGCTTGGGCCCGACACGGTTCAGGCCAAACAGCATGACGCCGAGAAAGCCAGCTTCGAGGAAAAACGCCGTCAATACTTCATAGCCCATCAGAGGGCCAATGACGGGGCCAGCCTTGTCCGAGAAGACCGACCAGTTCGTGCCGAACTGGTAGGACATCACGATGCCCGAGACGACACCCATGGCAAAAGCGACGGCAAAGATATTCTTCCAGAAGTTGAAGACCTTCAGGTAAGCGTCATCCTTCTTCCACAGCCACAGCCCTTCCAACACAGCCAGGTAGCTGGCCAAACCGATGGTGAAGGACGGGAAAATGATGTGAAAGGCGACGGTAAACGCGAACTGGAAACGTGCCAGATCAACAGCCTCAAACCCGAAAGACATATCTCGTGCTCCCTCACCAATCGTCTCACTTAGAGTCATGGCGTGCGCGAATGGCGCGGTCAACGGATGCGGGCTGGTCGAATTGTCGCTTGACGGATATCAATTTTTTCTGCTGCGGCGCAGCTTGGCACTGAACGATTACTTATGCTTGAACTGAGGGCTGCGTTTTTCGGCGAATGCAGCCATCCCTTCTTTCTGGTCGGCGGTCGCGAACAGGCTGTGGAACAGGCGGCGCTCAAGGCGGGTGCCGGCGCTCAGGCTGACCTCATAGGCGTTGTTGACGCTTTCCTTGGCCATCATCACGGCTGGCATCGACATATCGGCGATCTTTTCGGCCGTGCGCACCGCCTCCTCGACCAGGTCGCCGCCTGAGACGATCCGGCTGACGAGCCCGGCGCGTTCGGCTTCCTCGGCGTCCATGTTCCGCCCGGTCAGGCACATCTCCATCGCCTTGGATTTGCCCACGGCGTGGGTGAGCCGTTGTGTACCGCCGGCGCCCGGGATGATGCCCAGCGTGATTTCTGGCTGGCCGAATTTTGCGGTCGGCGCGGCGAGGATAAAATCGCACATCATCGCCAGTTCACAACCTCCGCCAAGCGCATAACCCGAAACCGCCGCGATGACAGGCTTGCGCGTGCGGGTAACGCGCTCCCAGTTGCCGATGAAGTCATCCTTGTAGGTCGCGGGGAATACCTTCTGCTGCATTTCCTTGATGTCCGCGCCCGCGGCGAACGCACGCTCCGAGCCTGTGATGACGATGCAGCCTATATGCGCTTCGCCTTCGAACACATCGAGCGCGCGGCCCAGCTCGACCATCATCGTTTCGTTGAGCGCGTTCAGCGCATCAGGGCGGTTCAGCCGGATCAGACCGACACGTCCGCGCTTCTCGACGATGATCGTTTCATAGGTCATGTCAGGTCCCCCTTGTGGTGCCGTGCGCCGCGTTATCGCTGGCAGCGCGGACAATAGAAGGTTGAACGGGCATTTTGAACCGCACGGCGCACCGATCCACCGCATTCCGCGCGCGGACATGGCTCACCCTCGCGGCCATAAACGGCGAAGGCGTGCTGGAAATAGCCCAGCGCGCCATCCGTGCCGCGATGATCGCGCAGGGTCGAACCGCCGGCGGCGATCGCCTCGCCAAGCACCTCGGGAATCGCGGCGACCAGCCTCTTCGCACCCACGGAAGCGCGGCCCGTTGTGGTGGCAAGCCGGCCGGCCGGCGCGAACGGCGACAGGCGCGAATGGAATAACGCCTCGCAAACATAGATGTTCCCTAGCCCCGCGATGTTGCGCTGATCGAGCAGAAAGCTCTTCAGCGGCTGGATGCGGCCACGGGCGCGCGCCGCGAGATACTCAGGCGTTAGGCCCGGTCCAAGCGGCTCCGGTCCGAGGTCGCGGAACAGCGGATGGCTCTGCATCTCATCCGGATCAATCAGCGTCATGTAGCCGAAGCGCCGGGCGTCGTTATAGACGATGCGCGCGCCCGACTCGAAATCGAACACGACATGATCGTGTGCGTTATCGCCCCCTGCTGGGTAGACAAACGCCCCGGGCTGCGCCGCTGCGGCGCTCAATGGCGCAGGCTTCGCCGCCGGATTGGCGGGCGGGATGATCGAGAACCGCCCGCTCATGCCCAGATGCATGGCCAGCACGACATTGCCGGTATGCGCGAGCAGGTACTTCGCGCGGCGCTCCAGCCGCTCGACACGTTGCCCCGCAAGATGCTGCACGAAACCATCCGGGAACGGGAACCGCAGATCCGCACGGCGCAGCGCCACGGCTGATATGCGCGCGCCTTCCATCACCGGCGCAAGCCCGCGGCGCACTGTCTCCACTTCCGGCAGCTCAGGCATCTCGGATCAAAGGTCTCCGCTGTGCGTTTTCGTCCTTGGCGCGGGGGCGCGCAAACGATAGCAAGAGCCACAACCCTGCGCTATGGTCCCGCACATGACGAACGATAATACCCCGAGATCAGACACATCAGATACCACGAGTTTCGGATTCCAGACGGTTGACCAGGACGAGCGGCAAGGACTGGTGAACCAGGTGTTCGCGCGTGTCGCTGACCGCTATGATCTGATGAATGACCTGATGTCGGGCGGCCTGCATCGTCTGTGGAAAGACGACGTGGTTGCATGGATGTCGCCGCCGAAACACCGGGCATACCGCCTCATCGACGTGGCGGGCGGCACCGGCGACATCGCCATGCGGGTGCTGAATGCGACGAGCGGGAAGGCGACGGCGGTCGCGTGCGACATCTCCGAGGAAATGATCGCGGCGGGGCGCCGGCGCTTTGCCGGTACCAAACTGGAGAACCGTCTCACCTTCGTACAAGGCAACGCGGAGGCCCTTCCCTTCCCGGATCGCAGCTTTGACGCCTACACGATCGCATTCGGTATCCGCAACGTGACGAACCGCGGCCGCGCACT
>CAYFVF010000005.1:0-26090 GCA_964346335.1 uncultured Hyphomicrobiaceae bacterium | reverse complement strand
ACAAGACGGGCATCGCAGATTTCGCCCGCGAACTGACTGGTCACGGCACCGCGCTGATCTCCACCGGCGGAAGCGCATCTTTGCTGCGCGAAGCCGGGCTGCACGTACAAGACATCAGCGACGTGACAGGCTTCCCCGAGATCATGGACGGCCGCGTCAAGACGCTGCATCCGCTGGTGCATGGGGGGCTGCTGGGCGTGCGCGACAAGCCGGAGCATGCGCGGGCGATGGACGCGCACGGTATCGCCCCGATCGATTTGCTGGTCGTCAACCTTTACCCCTTCGAGCAGACCGTCGCGGATGGCGCGGATTTCACAACCTGCATCGAGAACATCGACATCGGGGGCCCCGCGCTCATCCGAGGAGCGGCGAAGAACCATGCTTATGTGACTGTGGTGGTTGACCCTACGGATTATCCGATGGTGCTGGACGAGGTGCGCCAGCACGGCCATGTCCGCGCGGAAACGCGCCGCAGCCTGGCCGCGAAGGCTTATGCCCGCACAGCCGCCTATGACGCCGCCGTCAGCGCCTGGTTCGCAGAGCAGACGGACGAGACAACGCCACAGTGGCGCAGCTTCTCCGGCGCGCTCAAGCAGACCATGCGCTATGGCGAGAACCCGCACCAAAGCGCGGCGTTTTACGTGGGCGGCACCGCGCCGCCACGCCCCGGCGTCGCGACCGCGCGGCAGGTGCAGGGCAAGGAACTAAGCTACAACAATGTCAACGACACCGACGCCGCCTATGAGCTTGTCGCGGAATTCGATCCGGGCGAAAGCGCGGCAGTGGCCATCATCAAGCACGCCAACCCGTGCGGGGTGGCGCTGGGCGGCTCGCTTGCTGAGGCCTACGACAAGGCGCTCATGTGCGATCCCCTGAGCGCATTCGGCGGGATCATCGCGGTGAACCGCACGCTCGATGCCGAGGCGGCCGCCAAGATGATGGAAATCTTCACCGAGGTCATCATTGCGCCCGATGCCGACCGCGCCGCGCTGGACATCATCGCTCAGAAGAAGAATGTCCGGCTGCTGCTGGCGGGCGGACTGCCGGACCCGGCCGCGCCGGGCCTTACCGTGCGCAGCGTGGCCGGCGGGATGCTCGTTCAGTCGCGCGATAACGGTCGCATCGGCGAGGGGGATGTGCGCTGCGTGACCAAGCGCCAGCCCGATGCCAGCGAGCTGGCCGACATGATTTTTGCGTTCCGCGTGTGCAAGCACGTCAAGTCGAACGCGATCGTCTATGCCCGCGACTACGCGACGATCGGCATCGGCGCGGGGCAGATGAGCCGCGTGGACTCCGCGCGGATCGCGGCACACAAGGCCAAGGACGTGGCGCAGACCAGGCGCTCATCCGGGCTCGATGCCGAGAAACCGGGAGCCGTAGAGATGCCCCGCGGCATGGTGGCAGCGTCCGATGCGTTCTTCCCGTTTCCCGACGGTTTGCTCGCGACAGCCGGGGCGGGGGCGAAAGCAGTGATCCAGCCCGGTGGCAGTCAGCGCGATAACGAGGTGATCGAAGCGGCAGACGAGGCCGGGCTGGCGATGCTGTTCACTGGGATGCGCCACTTCCGGCACTGAAAGCAGGATCGGAAGAGTGGCTACCGGTTTTTCAGATAGATGGCGCGTCAATCCGTGCGCTCATAGCTCGGCTTGACCGTCAGCATGATGAGGAACCCTGCGACAAGGAACACGCCGAGGCACGCGATACCGATCCGCTGGCTGCCGCTCAGCGCGGTGACGCCCGCAACGAGCAACGGCGCGGCGAACGCGGTGATCTTGCCGGAGAACGCGAACAGCCCGAAGAACTCCCCTGCCTTTTCGGGCGGCGATATCCGCGCCATGAAGCTGCGGCTCGCCGATTGCAGCGGCCCGGCGGACAGGCCGATCAGGATCGCGAAGCCGAGATAGGCCTGTTCGGCGAAGCTGGCCAGCCCGCCTGGCTCCGCGCCGCCGGGGATCGGCACGATGAACAGTACGCTATCCCGATCAATCGAAACCGCGCCGAGCGCCCCGGTCAGCAGCAGCACCAGTGCGCCGAGGATCACCGGTTTTGCGCCCACCCTGTCATCGAGCACGCCGCCAAACGCCGCCCCGACCCCCGCCGCGAGCGCGAGGACGATGCCGAACAGCCCCAGCGTCGCGGACTCCCAGCCAAAAACCGAAACAGCATATATCCCGCCGAACGCGAAGATGCCGGAAAGCCCGTCAATGTACAAAAGCCGGGCAAGCAGGAAGCGCACCACGTTGCGATACTGCCGGACATGCCGGAGCGTGTCGGCGAACTCGCGCCAGCCGCCGCGCGCCGCCGCGCCGAGCGATCGCCGCGGCCCGCGCGCATCCGGCGTGAACAGGAACAGCGGCAACACGAACACGAGATACCAAGCGGCTGCGAACGGCCCGGTAAAGCGCGCGCCCTCGCCCGCTTCGGGGTCTAGCGGCAGCAGAGGCGGCAAGCCAAGGAGCGTCAATCCGCTGCCCTCGTCCACCAGCAGGAATGCCGCGAAGATCACCAAGGCCAGCAGGCCGCCAGCATAGCCCGTGGCCCAGCCAAAGCCGGACAGCCGCCCTTGCGCCTGCGGCCCGACCAGCGTCGGCATCATGGCGTTGGTCAGCACTGTCGTGAATTCGGCGGCCAGGATCGCCGCGACCACGGCCACAATGATCAGCGGCAGCCAGCCAGCCTCGCCCGGCACGGCGAACCACAGCGCCGCCTGGGCCACGACAAAGACGACGGACCAGCCGAATATCCACGGCTTTCGCCGCCCGCTGGCGTCGGCCATCGCGCCGAGCATCGGGCTGAGCAACGCCACCGCTACGCCGGCCGCGCCCGTGACGAGGCCCCAGAGCGACTGTCCCACGACAGGGTCCGCCATGAAGGCGTTGACGAAGAAAGGGGCGAAAAGAAACGTCGTGATGAGCGTGTAGAACGGCTGGGCCGCCCAATCGAACATCAGCCAGCCGCCGATCCCAAGCGGGCCAGCCCGGGTTCGTGTGGACGCGACAGCGCCGGCAAGCTCACTCATGTGGCGAGATCACGCAATTGCGCCACGGCGACCGTGAGCTTCGCCAGCGTCGGTTCGCCGCCCTCGATCAGCGCCACGATGCCGGCCCGGGTCCGCGCGACGGCGGCGCCGGTCTGCTCGTACCAGATATCGAAGTCGGGCGGGGCTTCGGCCTCCCGCGCTTCCGCCAGCACTCGCAGTGTAAGCGCGCGCAGGGCCACGGCCGCCAGCTCCATCGTCGTGTTGACCGCCAGCCGGTCATAATAATCGGACTGCGCAAGACCTTCCGCGACGCGGCGCAGCGCATCGATATGGAAGAACCCCGTTAGCTGATAATAGACGCGGGCTGTCTCCAGAAGGTCATATTCGACCTCGCCCGCCGCCAGGATGATGTCGGGGGCGTCGCCCAGCGGCCCCAGCTTGGAGAGCTTGTCGGCCAGAGCTTCCGGCACGTCCGAGGCCGCATGATCCGCCTGCGCCGCCTCGGCGCTGCGCGCCTGGTCGGGAGGCAAGACAGCCTGCAGGTGATCGGAGATGCGGGCAATGCCGTCGCGATAGCGCGAGGTGACGGGCGCCAATCCGCCCGCGAACTGGCCGTGGCGCAGGAACCATCCCGTCTGGCGGCGAAGTTCATCCTGTAGCCGAAGATAAAGATCGAGCTGGCGCTGCCCGTCAATGTGGTTGTCGATCGCATCGATCTCGTCGTAAATCCGGCGGAACTCGAAGCTCTGCATGACGGCGGCAAACGCGTAAGCAATCTCGTCGCCCGCGTGGCCGGTCTCCTGGATCAACCGAACCACGAAAGTGGAGCCGCCCCGGTTGATGATGGCATTGGCCAGTCCGGTCGCGATGATCTCGCGGCGCAGCGGATGCGCCTCGATTTCGTCGGCGAAGCGCTCGCGCAACGTTTGCGGGAAATAGTCCTGAAGGGCGACGCTCAAATGGGGGTCACTGCAAACGGGTGAATCGATCAGCACATCGTACAGGTCTATTTTCGCGTAGGCGAGCAGCACCGCGAGCTCTGGCCGGGTCAGCCGCTGGTTCTGCTGGCTGCGGCCGCGGATTTCGGCATTGCTCGGCAGGTCCTCGACATCGCGGTTCAGCCCGGACTGCTCCAGGTGCTCGATCAACCGCGCCTGGAAGCCGAGATCGGCCAGCCCCCGGCGCGCGCCAAGGCTGAGCGCGAGGGTTTGCAGGTAGTTATTGCGCAGACAGTCCTCCGCGATCTCGTCGGTCATGCTGACGAGCACCTCGTTGCGCTCATCGCGGGAAATCCGGCCGTCGCGCTCTGCTTTGCCCAGGGCGATCTTGAGGTTGACCTCGAAGTCCGAGGAGTTCACGCCCGCCGAGTTGTCAATCGCATCGGTGTTGACGCGCCCGCCGCGCATGGCGAAAGCGATCCGCCCGCGCTGGGTAATGCCCAGGTTCGCGCCCTCGCCGATCACCTTGACGCGAAGCTCGCTTGCCGTGACGCGCGTGGCGTCTGTCGCGCGGTCGTTGACGTCGGCGTTCGTTTCCCGGTCATCGCGGACGAACGTGCCGATGCCCCCGAACCACAGCAGATCGGCCTCCATGCGGAGAATCGCCCGGATCAGTTCGTTCGGCGGCACCTCCGCGGCCTCTAGCCCTGTCAGCGCGCGGATTTCCGGGGTCAGGGGGATCGCCTTGGCCGCGCGGCTGAACACACCGCCGCCAGCGGAGATCAGGCCCTGGTCGTAATCCTGCCAGCTTGAGCGCGGCAATTCGAACATGCGTTTGCGCTCGTTCCAGCTTGCTTCGGGGTCGGGGTCCGGGTCGATGAAGATGTCGCGGTGATCGAACGCTGCGAGCAGACGGGTCTGGCGCGACAGCAGCATCCCGTTGCCGAACACGTCGCCGGACATGTCGCCCACGCCGATGGCGGTGAACGGCTGGTTCTGAATGTCGCGGTTCATCTCGCGGAAATGGCGCTTGACCGCCTCCCAAGCGCCACGGGCGGTGATGCCCATCTTCTTGTGGTCGTAGCCCGCCGAACCACCAGAGGCGAACGCGTCATCGAGCCAGAAATCCCGCTCCTGCGCGATGCCATTGGCGATGTCGGAGAACGTGGCGGTGCCCTTGTCCGCCGCGACCACCAGATAGGCGTCGTCGCCATCGCGGCGCACCACGCGCTCCGGCGGGATGATCGTATTGTCCTTCAGGTTATCCGTGACGGACAGCAGGCTGGAGATGAACAGCTTGTAGCACGCCACGCCTTCTTCCACGCGGGCTTCGCGGCTGCCGTTGTGGGGAAGGCGGCGCGGGTAGAAGCCGCCCTTCGCGCCCTGCGGGATGATGACGGCGTTTTTCACCTGCTGCGCCTTGGCCAGACCGAGCACTTCGGTGCGGAAGTCCTGCGCGCGATCCGACCAGCGCAATCCGCCGCGCGCGATCGGGCCACCGCGCAGATGCACCCCCTCGACGCGCGGCGAATGCACGAAGATCTCCGCGAACGGATGCGGCAACGGCAGGCCTTCGATCTGTTTGCTGTCGAGCTTGAACGCAATGGTGGCAGGACCGCCATCGACCGGGCCGGTGCGATAGAAGTTGGTGCGCAGTGTGGCCTGTATGGCGTTCAGGAAGCGGCGCAGGATGCGGTCCTCGTCCAGGCTGGTCACGTCGTCGAGTTGCGCCTCGATGCGCTTGGCAATCTCGCCCGGGTCTTCGGCGGCGGTGCCATCGGGGTCGAACAACCTGTGAAACAGCGAAACGAGGTCCCGGGTGATCTCGGGGTGGCGCTGGAGCGTCGTCGCCATGTAGCCTTGGCCGAAGGGCGCGCCGATCTGGCGCAAATAAGAGCCGTAAGCGCGGAAGACCGCCGCTTCGCGCCATGTCAAACCGGCATGCAGCACCAGCCCGTTGTAAGCGTCGTTGACCGCCTCGCCGTACCAGGTGCGCAGGAAGGTATTTTCGAGCCGGTCTCTCAGGCCGCCGATCTGAAAATCGCCGCGCGCCCGCGGCTCCAGCAGGATGTCGTGGAGATAGACCGTGCGACGGTCGGATGCGCCCCGCGGTGTCACGGTAAAGGTCTGCTCCGAGCTTGCGGCAAAGCCCATATTCTCGAAAATCGGCACGCGGCGGCTCAAAGAGATCGGCTCATCAAGCTGATACAGGCTCACCCGGACCTGCGTCGGGCTGCACTTGCCGTCCTTGCAGAACTCCACAGCGATTGGGGCTTGGGCGGTGAGCTTTTCAAGGTTGATGATATCGCTCAGGGCGCGGTCGGTCGCGTTGTATTCCTCGTAGCCGGCGGAAAAGGCATCACCGTAACGCGCGATCATTTCGCCCGCGCGTGCGCCATAGGTATCGTCGAGACGCTCGCGCAGGACTTCGCGCCATGAGCGCACGATGTCCTCGATCCGCGCGTCGATGTCCTCCGGCGCCGGGCCGATCGGCTCCTTCTCGCTCCGCCAGATGATGACATGCAGGCGCACGAGCGGCGCATTGGTGAAAAACGGCGTGACCTTGGTGACCTCGCCGCCGAACGCCTCCGCCAGATAGTCGCAAATCCGGATGCGTTTTTCCGTCGAGAACCGGTCACGAGCGACGAAAATCAGCACCGAAGCGAACCGCCCGAACGTGTCATAGCGCACGAAGGCGCGGGTCTTGGGTTTCAGTTCAAGCGACAGGATTTCCGTGGCGAAGCCGAGCAGGGTGTCCACGTCGATCTGGAACAGCTCATCGCGCGGATAGGTGTCCAGCACGGTGCGCAGCGCCCGCCATGAGTGGCTATGTGCCGGGAAGCCCGAGCGCTCCAGCACCAGCTTGGCCTTGCGCCGCAGAAACGGGATATCCTCGATGGAGCGGGTGTAAGCCGAAGCCGTGAACAGCCCGGCCACGCGCACCTCGCCGACCGGGTGGTCCGAGCGGTCGTAGAGCTTGAGGCTGATGGTGTCCATGTTGACGCGCCGGTGGACGCGCGAGCGCAGGTTGCCCTTCGTGATGATGAGCGGCTCCGGGCGCAGGAACACGTCGACGGCTTCGGACCGCAGGCTTGCGCCCTCACCCGGCTGGCGCAGCAGCTTCGCATTCACGTCGCGCAAAATGCCGAGGCCGGACTCAGTGTCGGGCCGCAGTTCCGGCTGTGTGACCTCGGGATGGAACGTGTAATTGCGCATTCCGAGAAAAACGAAGTTCCGGTCGGAAATCCATTCGAGAAAGCGGATCGACTCGTCGCGCTCATCATCCGGGACCGGCGGATGCCCGGTCTTGTACCGCTCGACGGCCTCGCGGAACCGCGCCATCATCGGCGTCCAGTCTTCCACGACCGCGCCGACATCATGCAGCGTTTGCTCCAACGCCTTGGACAGGACGCTTCGCTCGGTCTCCGAAGAGATATCCTCCAGCTGGATCACCATCACGCTTTCCAGCCCGGTGTCGGGAATCTCTTCGACATGCGGCTCCTGCGCGCGGTGGTCGTCCAGGTAAAGCAGATTGCCGTCGGGGTCGCGGCCGACATGCAGGATCGGGTGCGCGATCCAGTCCAGCCTCAGGCCGCGCTCGACGATCTCGCCGAGAGCGGAATCGACGAGGAAGGGCATATCGTCGTTGACAAGGGTGATAACCGTGCGGGTTGCGCCGTCCGGCCCGCATGGTGCGCGGTCAACATGCACCTTCGCCGTGCGGGGCTGGCGGTTCGCGAACAGGGCGAACGCGTCACGCGCCACCTCGACCATCACCGCGGGATCGCTCTCGCGCAGGTCCGCATCGTTCACATCGCTGTAGAGCAGCCGGGTGAACGTCTTGAGATTGTTGTGCTGTGGATCAGCCGTGCCAGACGGTAGGTGTGCGTCAAGGGCGGCCAGAATGCTATTGGTTAGGGATGTGCTCAGAGATTCGACGGCGGACGCCATGACGTATCCTGCGTTGGTCATTTTCGCCGGCACGCGAGGCGGGACGCTGCCGGCGTTGGCGGGGCGGCTTACGACCCTTATAGGTATGCAGCGTGTCGCATTACTAGGCAGAGAACAAGGCAATTGCTTTGTTCGCAGCGTCAACAGCACGGCTTGTTTACGATTTTTGCCGCTCAGCTTTGCGTCCACCTCGCGCGGGAGCTAGTGTGCCTGTATCAAAGCGGAGCGGTGGGTCATCATGAAACAGGTACAGTTGGCGTTAGTTGTGGGCGTTGCCTCGTTGGTACTGGGTGTGGGCGCGCCCGCGCAGCCCGCGAAGGCATTTGGTGATTGGCTGAGCCGCGACAGCGCCTGCGCTGAGCCGCGTCACCCGCGCGTGCACCACCGCACGGTGCGCAAGCGCATCGTGGAGCGTCCGGGTATTTACCGGATCGAGCGGCGGCCGGGCGTTTATGGCTGGCGCAAGGTCAAGGTGCGCACCCGCTCGGGGCGCGTGGTCTGGCGCAAAAAGCGCATCTTGCTAAAGCCTTATGAAAATGTCGCCAAGTATCACAAACCGAAAGTGCGCTGGGTGCGCAAGCGCCAGCGCATCGTGGCCCCGGCGCCGCAGCGCCCACGCGGCGCGTGGCCGGACGGCTGCTGAGCGCTAGGGTTTTAACCCTGTCTTCACCGTTACACTATCCCTTCGTTGCATGGCACAATTTTGTTGCAGCGCAACATTTACCTGAGTATTATCTTAAGAGTTCTTCTCAGGTTAGGGATAAGTGCGGTGTTCTGGCTGTGGCCATTGATGACAGTTGTCGGTGTCACAACCGCGCCTGCGAGCGAAGGCGCTGGAAGCGGCGCGGCTGTGTCAGACGCCCGCGCGCGGGGACGCCCACCGCTCGCCGCCAAACCTGGACCGAAAGCGGCCGCGCCCACTCTCACCAGGGTCGCAGCACGCACCGGCCGGGACATGACCCTGCACATCACAACCACGCTCAGCCGGTCGTGGACGGACCTCAGCCGGTTTTTCGGCCGCTGCCGGGATGCCATCGCTTATGAACGGTGGATGCACGCATCCTTCGGTTGGGCGCTGACGCCGACGCAACGCTTGCTGCCATCCGCGGTGTGGCCCACGGCGTTTGCCAACGAACTGCGCTGGCGCGGCGGTACGCGAGGGGCGGGGCCAATGCCTGGCCCGGATATGCTCGGCTTGGGGCTTGCGTGGTGGGGAGGCATGGCGCGGTCAACGGCGTGGCCTGACGGCGCCGGCTCGATATCTTCTCCATCGCCGCGCCCGAACTGGAGCGCATCGTCCAGCGCTGGAAACGTGACCGCACTGATGTTCGCGCCATTGTTCGGCATGACAGCGGGTCTGCAAGGCTGGACATCCGTGATGGGTTTCGGCCTGTTCGGCTGAAGGCTCTGCCCGACCGACAATCTCGCCGGGAACAATTATTGGCGCTCGGTTGCCAGCGCGCCGATCTACCCGAAGGCCCGTTGCCGCGTTAGCCACGCATGATGCAGCGCGATGGCGGCGGCATTCGAGACGTTCAGGCTCTGGATCGCGCCCGGCGCGGCCAGCGCACAGACCGCATCGCAGTTCTCACGCGTCAGACGGCGCAGCCCCTTGTCCTCGGCCCCAAGCACCAGCGCCAATCGCTCCTGCGCGGGCAAGTCCTCGAAAACGTCATCGCCGCCCGAGTCCAGCCCCACGCGCATCACGCCGCGCTCGGCCAAAGCATCCAGGCCGCGCGCAAGGTTGGGGATAAGGGCGATCGGCACATGCTCCAGCCCGCCGGATGCCGCCTTGGCCAGCGCGCCTTCGAGTGGCGGTGAATGCCGCGTGGTCATCACCAGCGCATCAGCACGAAACGCCGCCGCGCTACGCAGGATCGCGCCGACATTCTGCGGGTCCGTGATCTGATCCAGCACGACGACGAGATCGACCGCCGGAAGGTCATCAATATCGCAGGGTTTGAGTGGCTCGGCCTCCACCAATACGCCTTGGTGCACCGCGCCCGGCCCGGCCCGCGCGGCGATCGCCTCGGGCCTCAGTACCTTGGGCGTGACGCCGCGGGCGCTCAGGGCATCGCTCAGGCGCTCGGCCGCGTTCTCCGTTGCGCAGACCGTTCGAATGTCGCGCCTGGCGTTTTCGATGGCCGCGCGCGCGGCATGGAGCCCGTGGATCAAGACCCCGGAGGGCTTGCCGGATTGCGGTTTACGAGCCGCGCGTCCTGCGCCGGCCGTTTTGACGGTCGCTCCCGTTCTTGCGCGCGGTTTTTCCTGTCGGCTCATGGCGGTGCCGCGGGTGGCTGGTGTTGACAGAAATCTCTATGGCTCTCATAACACAAACTCTCACGCGGGCGCGCGCCACGGCTGATTGCGACGCCTGTGCCGGACGTGTCCTCGACACTGGAGGAGTGCCCGAGTGGCTAAAGGGGGCGGACTGTAAATCCGCTGGCTATGCCTACGTTGGTTCGAATCCAACCTCCTCCACCAGCTCCCTTTATCATCATCAAGCGGGATGCGTCTTGCGCGGCGCCGTGAAGCTGCCGGCGAACGCGAGGACGACCGCGAGGGCTGCCGCGCCCCAGACAAGATACGCCTCGGGGCTATTCATGGCCAACGCCGTCCCGCCCGCGATCACGCACCATGCCAGCGGAATGAGCGCGATCAGCCAGCGCCAGACCCCGGCAAGCGCAACCACGGCCCCAAGCGTTGCGAGCGCTGTTGCGTCCGGCGTCAGCGCGAAGAACTCGACCTCACGCCAGCTGCGGTCGAACGCAAGCCCGCTCAGCGGCAACACCACCAAGCCGAGCACGAACACGACAGCCCCGGCCCAGCGCGACCAGGAGGACCCTGCGCGCAGCTCTCCAGGCCAGATCGCCGCGAGGATCAGCAAGGCTGCCTGCGCCGCGAACAGCCACCCGAAGTTTTCCGCCGCCCAGTTGATCTCGGCATAGCGTTGCGCGTGAAAGGCATAGGCAACCCATGCCCACATCGCCGCCAGCACCACCAGCACCGCCTGAATGCGCGGCAACCGCCCGTGCAGTATCGCCGGCAACATTGCCACGCCGAACGCTGCCGCGAGGACATGCGCGGGCCACACATCGCGGTGATAAAGCTCGAACAGTCGCAAATATGTCTCGCGTGAGAACAGCAGCAGCTCTTCGAGCGGGTAGTTGAGCCATTCCTCCATCATAGGCTCTCCACATAGGCCGCCATGCGCTCGCGCATGTCCGGATCGGGCAGGCGGCCGTGCAGCGCGCCCATGTTCTCCAGCATGTGATCAACCCGCGTCGTCGCGGGGATCGCGCAGGTGAGCGCCGGGTGCGAGATGATGAATTTCAGGAAGAACTGCGCCCAGTTCGCCGCATCAAATTTGCTGATCCACTCGGGCAGCGGTTTGTCCTGGTAACGGTCGAACAGCGCCCCGCGCTGGAACGGGCGGTTGGCGATGACGGCCAGGCCGCGCTCCTGCGCCAGCGGCAGCAAACGGTCCTCGGCCCAGCGGTCAACAACATTATAAGTGAGTTGGACGAAGTCGATGGGCTGGGTCTCCATGATCCGCTCAAGCTCCCTGTGGCGGCGGCCGTGCGAGGTCGTCACGCCAATATAGCGGATGCGACCCTGGCCCTTCATCTCCCAAAGCGTCTCCATGTGCGTCTGCCAGGAGACCAGGTTGTGGATCTGCATGAGGTCGAACGGCTTGACGCCCCAGAGCCGCTCGGAGGTCGAGACCTGCTCTTCCGCGCTGTCGCCGAACGGCGTCCACACCTTGGTTGCGGAAAAAAGAGCCGGCTGCGGCCCCAGCTTGTCCAGCCCATAGCCAATCACGTCTTCGGATGAGCCGTACATGGGCGAGGAGTCGATCATTCCCCCGCCCTGCGCGAAGAAGTTGCGCAGCACTTCGGTGCGCTGGTTGCGGGCCTTGATGTCATCGCCGACGTTGAACGTAATCCAGGTCCCCATGCCGACCGTCGGGATCGCTTCGCCGGTCGCGGGGATCACCTTCGTGCGGATTTGCTCGGCGCGCGCCGGGCCGTGGGGCAGCGCGGCGGAAAGACCCGCCGCCCCGGAGGACAGCAGGAAGTCGCGGCGTGTCAGACGCGGCATGGGCGGCCCTTGTTCAATTCATTTCCCACCAAGACATTGGACAAATGCAGTATGCGTTCAAGACGACGGTGCGCCACGCGTGCGCTTCATCATAGCGACATCAAATGCCGATAGCTCGATCAATAACGCAGCAAGGGAGCATTGAATGAAATACCTGTTGGCGCCTCTTCTCGTCGTGGCCGCACTGTCTTCCACGCCGGTCCTGGCCGAGCCGACCATTACGGTGCTTGGACAATTTGATCAGCGCCCGGGCAACCCTGCTGTGGGGCCGGACGGCACGGTCTATTTCAGCAATCATCCGTTTGACGCGCCGGAATTCAAAGTGATGAAGCTGGCGGACGGCAAGGGCGTGCCCTATCCGAATGAAGAGGTGTCACGCTCGCTTGCCGCCGTGATCGGGATACAGGTCACGGCTCAGGGCACGCTCTGGATCCTGGATATGGGCAGCGACAGCACTTCGCCGAAGTTGCTGGGCTGGGACACGCGCGCCAATCGCCTGGAGGCAGTTCATTACCTCCCGCGAGAAGCGAGCGTCGACAACTCATTCCATCAGGATTTCGCAATCGACGAAAAGCGCCGGGTCGCCTTTATCGCCGACATGTCGCGCGCGGGGATCACCGGAGAGAGCAAGCCGGCCATTGTCGCTGTCGATCTGGACACCGGCCAAACGCGCCGGCTGCTGGAAGGCCATCGGTATCTGCAGCCAAAAGACGGTTCGGTGATGAAAGCCGAGGGCGAGCCGTTGACCTTCACCGATCCTGACGGGAAGACGCACCCGGTCCGGCTTGGCCTGAACCCCATCGCGATCAACCCGGCAGACGAGTGGGTGTATTTCTCGACGCTCAATCCCGGTCCGATCTATCGGGTCAGGGCGTCGGTGCTCGGCAATTTCGGCACTGCCGAGGACGACATTCTCGAAACAGTCGACGTTTACGCCGACAAGCCATCAAGCGACGGGATTGCGGTCGGGCGCGACGGCCGTGTCTACATCACCAATGTCGATGACAACGCCATCAGCATCGCCGATCAAAGCGGAACGCGCAGGTGGGTGCAGGACCCGCGGCTGATCTGGCCAGATGGGCTTTGCATCGCCTCGGACGACAGCGTTGTCGCGACCGTGAATCAGCTCAACCGGGCGGCGCCCTTCAACGGTGGCGAGCCGGGCGCGGAAAAGCCTTTCCTGATCCTGCGGATCAGCGGCTCCTGAGTCGACGCGTCACGGGCCGGGAGCGCCTTGATCGGAAGGCTGCGCACCGCGCCGGCGCATCCGGCGGATCAGCAGCATGGTCGAGGGCAGGATCATCAGATCGCCGATCAGCGCGGCGATCAGCGTGATCGCCGCCAGTCGGCCGAACAGCCGCAGCGAGGGCAGGTCGGAAAACATCGCCACCGCAAGCCCGCAGGCGAGCACGATTGTCGTGAGCATCAGCGCTGGCCCGATCAAGACGGTCGCGCGCTTGATGACCTCCACCGGATCGACCCCGGGCTTGTCCTCCTGCTGCAGCCGGTTGAGATAGTGGATGGTCGCATCCAGCCCGAGGCCGAACGCCACCGTCAGTGCGACGATGCTCGCGAATTGCAGCCCCTCGCCAGTGGCGGCCAGCAGCGCGCCCGAGGCGAAGATCGGGAACAACCCGGGAAGCGCCGCGACCGCTCCGATGATGATCGACCGGAAGGCGAGGGCGATCATCAGCGCGACAACGGCCATTTCCGCGGACAGCCCGCGGCTGAGCTGGTTGATCATGTCCGCGCTATTGCGCGCGGCGATCGCCGGGAGCCCGGTGACCGAGATTTCGTAACCGGGATATGGCTGGCGGATATCGTCGAGGTTCGTGTCGATGGCATCGATCACCGGCAGGAGCCGGCTTGCGTCGATATCCGGGACGCGCCCGGTCACGACGACGCTCTGGCCATCCTTGGCGAGGAACCGGCGCACCAGATGCTCAGGCAGAAAATCGATATACTGCTTGAGCCTGTCGATGGAGTAATCATCGGAGCGCCTCATCCAGTCGCGCAGCGTCTCGATCGACCAGACATTGCCGATCCCCGACTGGCGCTCGACCAGCCGGTGAACCTTGCCGATCATCTCCAGCGTGCGCGGGTCATAAACGTCCTGGCCCTGCTCGAATTCGATCAGGATGTGAACCGGGTTGGCCCCGGTCAGCTTTTTGTCGAGGCGACTGCTGGCCTCCAGCGCCTGCTCGCGGTCGGGCACCTGATCCGCGAGCCGGTAGTGTGGCTCCAGGCTGAGGTGCGCCGCCCCCATCGCCACGATGAGCAGGATACCCAGAGTCGCATAAAAGATGGGGCGCGCCGTCACGCGGTCCGCGATCCACTCGCACAGGCTGCGCAGAGCCTTCATCGGGGTGTCGCTGTTTGCGAAGGGTTTGCCGGCATGGCGGCCGTGATTGCGAATGAGGATCATGCCCAGGAGCGGCACCAGCGTGATGACCGCGACATAGGCGATGACGCAGGATAGCGCGCCCGCTGCGCCGAAAGTCCTGATAAGCGCCGAGTCCGAGATCAGCAACGTGATGAACGAGGCCGCCGCCGTCGCGACCGTCAACACGCAGGCCGGCCCGACCCGCAGGATCGCGTAGCGCAGCGCCGTGCGCCTGTCGTCGCCCGCCACCAGACGGTCGCGCATGGCGAAGGTGATCTGCATGGTGTCGGAGAACGCCATCACCATGATGAGCGGCGACATGACGTTCAGGAACAGGTTGAGCCGGTAGTCCATCCAGCCCAGCGCGCCCAGCGACCAGAGAATGGCGATGGCCGGTGGCGCGGCGGCGATCACCACCAGCGAAAGGCGGCGAAAGAAGACGAGCGCGATGAGCGCACCGATGGCGAAGCCCAGCCCGTTATAGATCAGCCGGTCGCGTTCCACGGCGTTACGGATTTCAAGCTGCATCACAGGTGCGCCGGAAAGTTGTGAGGTCAGGCCGGTGCCCTGCAGGCTGGTATCGACGATCCGCTCGATCTCGCCAACGACCGTGCGCAAACCCTGATCGCGCAGGGCGTAGCGATCCAGCGCGATAACGATGAGGGTCAGCGTCCCGTCCGGCGATAGCAGCTTGTCGCGCAGAATCTCGTTTTCGCGGACTTTCTCGATCAACGCTCCGTACGCTTCGCCTTCGGGCAACTCGGCCGGGAACAGCGGCGGCGGAATCCTCCCCTCCTCCGGCGGCGGCTGGCGCGCGGAGAACATCGACACCATGCCGCGCTTCTGCTCGACGAACTGCAGTTCCAGGACCAGATCGCGCACGGTTTGCAGGGACGAGCGCGTCAGCAACTGTTGCCCCTCGATAACGACGAGCACGTCGTACTCGCTGGATGGGAAACGTTCGGTCAGGGTTTCATAGGTGCGAAATTCCGGCGTGTCCGTACGGAACAGTTCGCTCAGCGAGTCCTCGACCTTCAGGCGGTTGTAGCCGACAACCGATGCGGCGGTGATGGCGGCAATAAGCAGGAAGAACAGAATCGGGGCGTGCAGGGGCACCAGCCCCAGGCGTTCGAGCCCCAGGCCGATCCGTCTTTGATGCTTTTGCTGGATGGCCAAGGAAGCAACCCGCTAGTCCGGCGGTGAAGTTGTTGGGCGCGTGTCGGCACGCGTCGGCGCGGAAGGATGAAACACGGTATGTCCGGATCATGAACGTTCCACAGCCTTCAGCGGTTGCAGCGCAGACGAATTCCTCCCGACAGAGCCGCCATGTGCAGCCCGCCCGGGCCTGCCGCACGGACTGCATCCTTGGGGCCGTTCGCTATCCCGTCCTGGCGAAGGCGTCGTAGGCGCGCAGGGCTTCGCCGCCGTAAACCATCGACGGACCGCCGCCCATCTGGATCGCCACGCCGATCGCCTCGGCGACCTCCTCGCGCGTTGCGCCTTTCTCGTAGGCCGAGCGCACATGGTAGGACACGCAGCCGTCACAGCGCACGGTGATGCCGATCGCCAGCGCGATCAGTTCCTTTTGCTTCGTTGATAGCGCGCCGTCCTTGTAGGTGGCGGCGCCGAGCTGTGCGAAGCCGGCCATCTGGTCGGGGATCGCTTCGCGCAGGGCCGCGGCATCGTTCGAGACATCGTCGGCAATTTCCGGAAAATTCTTGGTCATGGTGCCTCTCTTGCGATCTGGACGGAGTGAATCCTCGCCTAAGCAGGATGACCGGGCATGATTGGCCGTCAAGGGCTTTGCGGGCAGAGCGCGCAATTTGGCTTGCTGGCAGGGCACGGGATGGCTAGGCTCCGCCCGCGTTGGACATGGCCGGGTTGAAACCGACCGGCCAAAGCGCCTCGCGGCGGGCCCGGAACAGGCGCGAAACGGGCGACACCGGGCCACCATCCGAGAATATTGTCGTAACAGGAGCTTCGAGAAACATGCGCGTCTACTACGATCGTGATGCCGATATCAACCTGATCAAGAACAAGAACGTCGCGATTATCGGCTTTGGCAGCCAGGGCCACGCCCATGCGCTGAACCTGCGCGAGTCCGGCGTCGCGAACGTGGTGGTCGGGCTGCGCGAAGGGTCCTCCTCCGCGCGCAAGGCCGAGGCGCAGGGGCTGACCGTGATGAGCGTGGCCGATGCGGCGAAAGCCGCCGATGTGGTCATGATGCTCACGCCGGACGAGCTACAGGCCGATATCTACAACGAGCATCTCAAGGACAACCTGCGCGGCGGCGCGGTGCTGTTGTTCGCGCACGGCCTGAATATTCATTTCAGCCTGATCGAGCCGCGCGTTGACCTTGACGTGGCGATGGTCGCGCCGAAGGGGCCGGGCCACACGGTGCGCGCGGAATACCAGCGCGGCGCAGGCGTGCCTTGCCTTATGGCGGTCGAGCGCGATGCCAGCGGCAACGCGCATGACCTGGCTCTGTCCTACGCGGCGGCGATCGGCGGCGGGCGCGCCGGCATCATCGAGACGAGCTTCCGCGAGGAGTGCGAGACGGACCTGTTCGGTGAGCAGACCGTGTTGTGCGGCGGTCTGGTCGAACTGATGCGCGCGGGCTACGAAACGCTCGTGGAGGCGGGCTATTCGCCGGAGATGGCCTATTTCGAGTGCGTCCACGAGGTGAAGCTGATCGTCGACCTGATCTATGAAGGCGGCATCGCCAACATGAACTACTCGGTGTCGAACACGGCGGAATACGGCGAGTATGTCTCCGGGCCGCGCGTGATCACCGCCGATACAAAGGCGCGGATGCGCGAAGTGCTGGCGGACATCCAGACCGGGCGCTTCACCCGCGACTGGATGCTGGAGAACAAGGTCAACCAGACCAGCTTCAAGGCGCGCCGCGCGGCGAGCGAGCAGCACGAGATCGAAGAGGTGGGCAAGAAGCTGCGCGCGATGATGCCGTGGATCAGCCAGGGCGCGCTGGTCGACAAGGAGCGCAATTAGAGTTGTTACGCCGCCGATCGATCTTGATCGTGATCGCGCGGGAGCCGCATTCGTTCTGATTGAACTGATATGCGGCTCCTCAGCTCCTGGATTGTGCGCGCGGAACGCTCGTGGTCAACACAGTCTCCCTTGCACATTGGCGGCAACTTTCAGCCACCAGAAACTATGCTGAAGCCCACGAGCTTCCCTATTTAAAGCGCGACATCGCTGATTTGATTGCCTGGTCCATGCTATCCCAGGCGTTCTCCGCACCAGCCTTCAGATCCTGCCACGTGTCTTCGCTCGCTTGCTGCAATTCCTTCAGCTTTTCCTGCGCCCGTGATCTCTGCTGCTCAAGCTTTTCGATCTGCTCGCGGTATTCGGCCTGAGCATCTGCTTCCGCGCTCTTCGCCTTGGCCTTCAGCTTGTCGATTTCGGCATTCCACTCGTCCAAGCGAGCCTGAAGTTTCTTGATGTAATCGTCTTTCATGCTCATTGTAAATCTCCTCTTAACGTCATGCCTTAGGCAACTGTCACATAATATCTCTACGCATTTGCGGCAATAGAGCGGTGCGAATCTAAAGATGTGAATGAGGCTATTTTTATAGCCCCTGAATGGTACGATAACGTTTTTTGCGACACACGGCCCACCACGCGGCGAGCGAACACCAAGAGGTCGGGGGAGCCGGGAATAAGTTGAACGCGAAGACGCCATCGATCAGCCAGGGGGTTGTGGTTGACTCGGAGCGCAAGGAGCCAGCGCCCAGCCGCTGGGAGAGACAGGAGTGAGCCCATGTCTGGCGGGGCGCTTAGTAACGCAGAAAGCCGGTTGGGCCTGCCGCCCGGTAGCTACCCATTTCAAAGCCGCTTTGCGCAGGTCAATGGCGCGCAGTTCCACTACGTCGATGAGGGCGACGGGCCGACGCTGTTCATGCTTCACGGCAACCCGACCTGGTCTTTCCTGTACAGGCATCTGATCAAGGCGTTGCGTGATAAGTTCCGGTGTATCGCCGTCGACCTGGCGGGTTTCGGCCTGTCAGACGCGCCGCAGGGCTTCGGATACACGCCCGCCGAACACGCCGAACTGGTCGCGAGCTTTCTGGACGAGCTGGACATCAGGGACGCAACCCTCATCGCGCATGATTGGGGCGGGCCGATCGGGCTGGCCGCCATGGCGCAGACCAACGGGCGCATAACGCGCCTGTGCCTCGGCAACACCTGGGCATGGCCCGTCAACGGCGACTTTCATTTCGAGTGGTTTTCAAAGCTGATGGGCGGGCCGGTTGGCCGGTTCGGCACGAACCGTTATCTCATGTTCATCAATCTGGTGATGCCGGCGGGCATGAAGCGGCGAAAACTGACCCGCGAGGAGATGGACGCTTATCGCGCGCCCTTTCGAAATGGCAAGCCGCGCACGCCGATGCATGTTTTCCCGCGGGAAATCACGGCCTCGGGCAACTGGCTCGATGACCTGTCGCGACGAGTCGGGAGTTTCGACGGCCCCGCCCATTTCATCTGGCCCGACAGCGACATCGCTTTCCGCACGAAGGAACTCGCTCACTGGCAAGTACTTTTACCCCAGATGAGCCACACAGTGCTCAAGTCATGTGGGCACTTCTTGTGGGAAGACGCGCCTGAGGCGTGTATCGCGGCGATCCGTAGTGCACGCGAGCCCCGGTCATGACTGAAGCTATGCGCGATGAAGCTCTCAGCCACTCAATGAGCGCTCGCGGTACAGTCGCCAGCGGCCGGTTCGCGAATTGGCGATGGTGGCACTGGTCTTGAACGGCAGACGACCGGCGCAACCAGACCGAACGATGCCGCCACGGCAAGCGAACTCATGCGAATCGATACGGTTTTCGTAAGCCATCAGACGCAGCTCACCCACGTCAAGGCCGCACCCGCAGATGTTTACCCAGCAAACCTGTCGACAGCAAAGATAATGATCGGTGGCCCAATTAGCAGCCATAACCAAAGCCACAGGATCTCTGTCATTTTTCAGCTCCTTCAGACATCGTCACTGTCTTCAATGCTCACGCTTCTAGGCTCGCAAACGTGAAGGCACCTGTAAACAGCAGCCCGTTCGTGTCGAGATATCCAAACCGTTAGCTCGACAATATCGTACCTTGCCAGAAAAAAGTGGGAGTATGGCCAACTCGTATTTTACCGATTTCCAGAGGGTTCCCGAGACCTTACTTCCGATTTTGAATCAAGCCGTTGCTGCAAATACGAGCTTTGATGCAAGATGGTATGGCCTAACTGGCCTGGGTGTTTCTAGCTCTTGAGTAGTCCAAGCGCCACGCATCCTCAACCTTCAGACGACGTCCACGGTGATCTCGCCAACACCAGCCACCTGCCCGTACATTACATCGCCGCGCTGGACCGCGCCAACGCCGGACGGCGTGCCGGTCATGATCAGATCGCCCGGGCGCAGCGTGAAATATTCGGACAGGATCGCGATCATCTCGGGCACCTTCCAGATCATCTGGTTCAGGTCGCCCTCCTGCCGGCGCGTGCCGTTGACGTCGAGCGTGATCGCGCCTTGGCTCGGGTGCCCGATGCGCGAAGCCGGAACCACCGGCCCGCAAGGCGCGGAATGCTCGAAGCTCTTTGCCACGTCCCATGGCCGGCCCAGTTTCTTGGCTTCGGCCTGCAGGTCGCGCCGGGTCATGTCGAGTCCGACCGCATACCCGAAAACGCAGGCGAGCGCGTTGGCGACCGCGATATTTGCACCGCCCGTCCCCAGCGCGACAACCAACTCGATCTCGTGGTGCACGTCCGCCGTCTTCGGCGGATAGGGAAACGTTCCGCTCACCGTCAGACTCGAGGCGTGCTTCAAAAAGAAGAAGGGCGGCTCCCGGTCCGGGTCGTGCCCCATCTCCACCGCATGGGCGGCATAGTTCCGGCCGATGCAGAAGATGCGATTGACGGGGAGCAGCGCGTCGCTGTCGTGCACGGGCAACGCCGTGATGGCGGGCGCGTCGATGACATACTGTGTCGGCGCGGTCATGTCCTGACTCCTGCGTGGTGCCCGATGCGCGAGGGCCGGCTGGCTGGCGCTTGCCTTGGCCTGGTTCGGGGCGAAACAAACGCGTCGGTTTAGCGATAAAGATCGGCGCGGGTGGGCGGCAGCGGCGGCTCGCCGCGCGCGCTCCGCGAAGCAAGGGTCTGGAAAATCCGCGCAGAGCCGCGCTCGAAGGCCAGCGAACACCCCGCCAGATAGGCCGTCCAGATGCGGCAGGTCGGCGCCCCGACCAGCGCCTCGGCCTCTTCGCGCCGCGCCATCAGCCGCTCGCACCACAGGCGCGTGGTCTGCGCGTAATGCCGGCGCCAGCCTTCGACGTCATGAACCTCGAAGCCGGCTTGCTCCATCGCCTGCACGGTGTGGCCGATGTCGTCCAGTTCGCCGCCGGGGAAGATATAGCGTTGCAGCGCGCGCTGCTCCGACCGCGCGGAAAACCGGCGGCGCTTGCGCTTGGCCCGCCGCGAGATCGCGTGGTTGAGGAACAAGCCGTCCGGTGCGAGCACGCGGCGCACGGCGCGCATATACCTGTCGATGTTGGCGAGCCCGATATGTTCGTACATGCCGACCGAAACGACCTTGTCATAGGTGCCCGTGATGTCGGCATAATCCGTGAGGCTGACACTCACACGGTCGCCCAGCCCTTGCGCGGCAATTCGCGCCTCGGCCATTTCGATCTGCGCAGGCGATAGCGTGATTCCGTGTGCGCTCACGCCATAATGCTCGGCGGCATAGCAGACCAGCCCGCCCCAGCCGCAACCGATGTCGAGCAGCTTGTCGCCGGGCTTCAGACGCAACTTCCGGCAGATCATCTCCAGCTTGTCGGTCTGCGCCTGGTCGAGCGAGTTGGCCGGATCGGCGAAATAGGCGCAGGAATACTGCATCCGCTCGTCGAGGAAGAGCCGGTAGAAATCGTTGCCGACGTCGTAGTGGAACTGGATGAAGTCGCGGTTCTGCGCCTGGGCGCGCCCCTCGCCCTCGGCGTTGCCGGCAAACGCCCGGCCGGCACCCGGCGGCTGGGCGCGCGTGAACAGGAACGGCCGCAACCCGGTCGCAACGCGCCGCTTGCTGATCCCTTTCAGCGATTTACGCTTGCCGCCCGCCTCAAGCTGATGTCCGAGGTCGATCAGCGAGCCGCCCTCGAGCGCGATATCCCCTGCCGCGTAATGCCGGATGAGGCGGTCCAGCGTCGGCCAGCGCAGAAGCGAGGCGATCACGCCGGGCCCGCCGATCGCGATGGTCAGGGGGCTGTGCGGGTCGTTTCCCAGAGGCACCAGAGTGCCGTCCCACAGCCGGACCGTTGCGTCGAGATCGAGATGCCGGGCGAGATGCCCCGCCAGATCGCGCGCTGCGGTGAGCTGGCGGTCCCGTCGTTGGGCTTTCATCAACTTTTTTCCTCGACCGCCCCGTCAATCCGGGTCATGCCGCTCTGCGCGGAATTCTTCCTCGGCGAGTTCGATCTGTTCGGTCAAGAGTTCCACCGGCTGTGCGCCGACCACCGCGCGTTTTCCCCCGAGAACAAACGCGGGCACGGCGTTGACACCAGCTTTCTGCATTTCCTCGACCATCTTGAGGATCTTGTCCCGATCCCGGTCATCGGCGAGCTTGGCGCGCACCTCCTCTTCGTTCATGCGGGCGTCCGCCGCTGCTCCGGCCAGGACCTCCGGATTACCGATATCCGCGCCTTCGAGAAAGTAGAGCTGGAAGAGCCGTTCGGCCACCGCTGCCTGTGTCTGTGAATCGCCGGCCCAATAGATCAGCCGGTGCGCGTCGACCGTGTTGGGTGAACGCTCGATTGCGTCGAAGGCGAACTCGATACCTTCCTCCCGGCCCACTTCGCGCAGCGCCATGTACATTTCGCCGCCATCAGGAGAGCCGAACTTGTGCTGAAGGTACTCGCCGCGATCGACACCCTCGGGCGGGATCGTCGGGTCAAGCAGGAACGGCCACCAGCTTACCACGGTCTCGATATGGGGGAGCCGGTCCAGCGCACGCTCAAGCCGGCGCTTACCGACGTAGCACCACGGGCACATGACGTCGGCAACAACCGAGATGGGGAACGGCTCCAACCGCGAGGGTCCAAATCGCTGATTCATGCACGCACTATGCCCGACACGCTTGCCTGTGCCAACAGGTCGCGGCACGTCAAAAACTGGTCGAAACGCCTTATCCCGCGACGTCGTAGCCGGCCAGCGCCGCGAAGTTCACCAGATCGTTATCCGTCGCGCCCAGCCCGGCAATCTGCACCGGCCGGCTCAGCCCCACGATCAGCGGCCCGACGACCTTGCTGCCGCCGAGTTCCTGCAGCATTTTCGTGGAGATGCTGGCGGAATAGAAGGCGGGCATGATGAGCACGTTCGCGGTGTCCGACAGCCGGCAGAACGGATAGGCCGACATCGCCTTGCGGTTTAGCGCGGTATCCGCGGCCATTTCGCCGTCGTATTCGAAATCCACGCCCCAGTCGTCGAGGATCTTTACCGCCTCACGCACGCTTTCGCCGCGCTCGCCCGTCGGGTGGCCGAAGGTGGAATGCGCCAGCAGCGCGATGCGCGGCTTGAAGCCGAGCCGGCGCGCGACGCGGGCGGCCTCGACGGTGATGTAGGCCAGTTGCGTCGGGTTCGGCATCTCGTGGACGGAAATATCGGCGACCAGCACCATGCGCCCGCGCGCCTGAATGAGCGACACGCCGATTGGCGTGTGTCCCGGCTTGGGATCGAGCACGCGGCGCACATCCTGGTACGCCGTCTCCCAGTTGCGCGTCACGCCCGTGACCATCGCGTCAGCATGGCCCATCGCGACCATGCACGCGGCGAAGATGTTGCGGTCGGTGTTCACCAGCCGCTGGCAGTCACGCTTCAGGAAGCCGCGCCGCTGTAGCCGGGCATAGAGAAATTCGGCATATTGCGAATTGTACTCCGAGACCCGCGCATTGACGATTTCGATCTCGTCGCATTCGCGCATGATGCCAGCCTGGTCCATCATGTCGCGCACGCCTTCCTCGCGACCGATGAGGATCGGTGTGCCGAGTTCGGCCTCGGCGAAGGCGCTGGCGGCGCGGACGACCTGCTCCTCCTCGCCCTCGGCAAACACCACGCGCTTGGGCGTCTCGCGCAGGTTCTCGAAGATCATGTGGAAGAAGCCGGCGGTCGGGTCCATGCGCTCGGACAGCCGCGCCTTGTAGCCTTCCATGTCGACGATCGGCCGGCGCGCGACGCCGGAGTCCATCGCCGCTTTCGCAACGGTCGCGGAGACATGGCTGATGAGGCGCGGGTCGAACGGCGCGGGAATGATGTATTCCGGGCCATAGCGCAGGCGCCGCCCCTGATAGGCCGCAGCGACCTGATCGGGGACGTCGGCGCGGGCCAATTCGGCAAGTGCCTCGGCTGCGGCGATCTTCATCGCGTCATTGATGGTGCTGGCCTGCACGTCCAGCGCGCCGCGGAAGATGTAGGGAAAGCCCAGCACGTTATTGACCTGGTTGGGATAGTCGGACCGGCCCGTCGCCATGATCGCGTCGTCGCAGACCTCGGCCACCTCCTCCGGCGTGATCTCCGGGTCGGGGTTGGCCATCGCAAAGATGATCGGCTTGTCCGCCATGCCCTTGACCATCTCCTGGGTCACCGCGCCGGCAATCGACAGCCCGAAGAAGGCATCCGCCCCTTCCAGCGCGTCTTCCAGAGTGCGCGCCGGGGTATCGGCGGCATGAGCGGACTTCCACTGGTTCATGCCCTTTTCGCGCCCCTGATAGATCACGCCGCGCGAGTCGCACAGGATGGCCTGATTGTGCGGCAGGCCCATCGCCTTCACCAGTTCGAGGCAGGCGATCCCGGCCGCGCCCGCGCCGTTCACGACCAGCTTTATGTCCCGCATTTCCCGGCCGGTCAGGTGCATGGCGTTGATGAGCCCGGCGATAGCGATAATCGCCGTGCCATGCTGGTCATCGTGGAAGACGGGGATGTTCATCATCTCGCGAAGCTGCTGCTCGATGACGAAGCAGTCCGGCGCGCGGATGTCCTCGAGATTGATCCCGCCGAACGAGGGGCCGAGATAGCGCACCGACTGGATGAAGGTATCCACGTCCTCGGTATCGACTTCGAGGTCGATCGAATCGATATCCGCGAAGCGCTTGAACAGGACCGACTTGCCCTCCATGACCGGCTTCGAGGCCAACGCCCCCAGATTGCCCAGCCCGAGAATCGCCGTACCATTCGAGATCACCGCCACGAGGTTGCCCTTGGTGGTGTAGTCGTAGGCAAGATCAGGCCGGTCGGCGATGGCCTGCACCGGCACCGCCACCCCCGGCGAATAGGCGAGGCTCAGGTCGCGTTGGGTCGACATCGGCTTGCTGGCATTGATCTCCAGCTTCCCCGGTCTGCCCTCCTGGTGGAACTGGAGCGCCTCCTGGCGGGTGAATTGCGTTTCCTTGGATCTGGTGGACATGGGTCTGAATTTTCTGTGGGTTTGGCCGGCGCGTTCAATCGCTGATGCTGCCCGGTAGCTTGAAACATGTGACCATAGACAGCGCCTGCGGCGGCTTCAAGCAGATCATATTCATCCCATCGGAGGAGGCCAAATGCGGGCAAAGGGCGATCGCAATGCACGGCACGGTGAACAAGACGCGCGCTGATACTGGCGGCGACGCCATCACGCCGATGATGGCGCAGTACCTTGAGATCAAGGAAGCGCATCCGGGCTATCTTCTGTTCTACCGGATGGGTGATTTCTTCGAGCTGTTTTTCGATGATGCGGTCGAGGCGGCGGGCGCGCTCGGGATCCACCTGACCAAGCGGGGCAAGCATCTGGGCGAGGACATCCCGATGGCCGGGGTGCCGGTCGCGCGGGCCGAGGAATATCTGCACAAGCTGATCAAAAAGGGCTACCGCGTCGCGGTATGCGAGCAGACCGAGGACCCGGCAGAGGCAAAGAAGCGCGGAGCCAAGGCAGTGGTGCGCCGCGAGGTTGTGCGGCTGGTCACGCCCGGCACGCTGACCGAAGACGGCTTGCTGGAGGCCGTCGGCAACAACTTCCTGACGGCCTTGTGCGCTGCGCGCGCGGGATATGCGCTAGCATCGGTCGACATTTCCACCGGCGAATTTGTGCTCAGTGAGGTCGTGGCGGCCGATCTGCCCGGCGAACTGGCGCGGCTGACACCAAGCGAAATTCTCGTGCCCGACAGCGCCGAGGCTGAGCTTCAAGCGACGATCGGCGAGCATGCCGCGGCGATCACGCCGACCCCGGACGCGCATTTCAGCGCCCGCGCCGGCGAAGCCGCAATCAAGTCGGCGCTCGAAGTGAGCGTGCTCGATGGCTTCGGCGACTTCACGTCCGGCGAACTGTCGGCGGCGGGCGCGGCCCTCAAGTATATCGAGCTGACGCAGATCGGCGCCAAGCCGCTGCTCCGTCCGCCGCGCAAGTCCGCCGCAAGCGACGCGATGATCATGGACGCCGCGACCCGCGCGAGCCTGGAACTGACGCAGACGACAAGCGGGCGGCGCGAGGACAGTCTGCTCTGGGCGGTCGATCGGACCGTGACGGCGCCGGGCGCGCGTGAGCTGGCCGCGCGGTTGGGCCGCCCGCTGACATCGCCGGATGCGATCGACGCGCGGCTGGACGCGGTCGGGTTTCTGACGGATGCGCCACGGCTGCGATCGGGCCTGCGGGCCAAGCTGCGTGAAGCCCCGGACGGCGCGCGGGCGCTGTCGCGGCTCAAGCTGGGGCGTGGCAGCC
>CAYFVF010000004.1:0-26398 GCA_964346335.1 uncultured Hyphomicrobiaceae bacterium | reverse complement strand
ACTCGAACTTCATCCGCGCATAAACGCCCTTGCCCGAGATCGACGCCACGATTTCACGGAAGCCGCCGGCTTCGGATTCGCTCGCCGAGAGCACCTGCACCGACCAGCCCTGCGCCTCGGCGTAGCGCTGATACATCCGGAACAAGTCGCCCGCAAAAAGGGCCGCCTCGTCGCCCCCGGTGCCGGCGCGCACCTCAAGGATCACGCTGCGCGCGTCAGCAGCGTCCTTGGGCAACAGCTTGATCTGCAAATCGCTCTGCAGCGCCGCGATCCGCTCACGCAATTCAGCCTGTTCGGCGCGCGCGAGTTCGGCCATCTCCGGGTCGGTGTCCGGCGCGGCCAGCAATTCGTTGGTCTGCTCCAGTTCACTGTGCGCACTGCGCAGATCGCGGATGACCTCCACGATCGGGTCAAGCTCGGCAAATTCGCGCGACAGAGCAACGAAGCGCTCCTGTTCCGGCGCGGAGGCCAGCTCCGATTGGACCGCTTCCCAGCGTTCCACGAGCCTGTCGAGCTTGTCGGAGGAAATCTCTGTCATTCGAATTTATCGCTATCTAGCGGCGTGCAGCGTGGCTCAGCCGAGCGGTATGTTGTTGGCCTCGGCGAAATCGCGCAGCCGCGCGCGAATGGATTGGTTGCTGGTCTCCAGCCATTCGATGACATAGCTTTCCAGCTTCTCCGCATCAAGCTCCAGCACCATCGCCTTGACAGGGCCGATCGACGCCGCGGACATCGAGATCGAGCGGTAGCCCAGCCCGATCAGCGCCATCGCCTCGATAGGCCGGCCTGCCAGCTCGCCGCACAGCGTGAGCGGGACGTTATGGCGTTCCGCGCTGGTTGCAATCTCGCGCAAAACCCGCAGCCCCGCGAGCGATAACGGATCGAAACGGGACGCGACATTGGCATTGCCCCGGTCCGCGGCGAACAAGAACTGGAACAAATCATTGCTCCCCACGGAGATGAAATCCAGCTCCGGCAAGAGGTCGTCGAGCTGCCAGAGCAGCGCGGGCACCTCGATCATCGCGCCCATATGCACCTGCCGCGGCAGCTCATAGCCGTGGCGACGCGCGTGGGCGATCTCCTTGTTCATGTAGGTCCGCGCCTCGCGCAACTCCGCGACGTCGGTGACGAACGGGATCATCACGCGCAGATCGCGCCCGGCGCACGCCCGCAACAATGCGCGGATCTGGGTGCGAAGCAGGGCCGGGCGGTCCAGCGCAATGCGCACGGCGCGCCAGCCCAGCGCGGGGTTCGGCTCCTGGGTATGGCGTATATAGGGCAGCACCTTGTCGCCGCCAATATCGAGCGTGCGGAACACGACCGGCTTATCGTCCGCGGCGTCCATGATCTCGCGGTAGGTGCGCATCTGCTGGTGCAGCTTCGGCAATTTCGAGGAAATCATGAATTGCAGTTCGGTACGGTACAGCCCGATGCCATCCGCGCCGCTATCGACCAGATGCGGAATATCGACCGGCAGACCCGCGTTCATGCGCAGATGGATGCGCTGCCCGTCACGCGTGCGCGCCTCCTTGTCGCGCAGACGGGCATATTGCGCCTGCCGCCGGGCGCGGAACCGGACCTTGTCCGTGTATGACTTCACGAGGTCCTGGTTGGGCCGGACATGCATGACACCCTGCTCGGCATCCAGAACGGCCGCATCGCCCGGCGCGGTGATGCTGAGCGCATGTTCTGTCTCGCCAATCGCCGCGAGCCCAAGCGCGCGCGCCACAATAGCGACATGGCTCGTCAGCCCGCCTTCTTCCAGCACCACGCCGCGGAGCTTGTCGCGGTTGTAATCGAGCAGTTCCGACGCGCCCATCGTGCGCGCCACGAGGATCGTATCCTTCGGCAATTCCTCGCTTGCCGCCGTTTCGTTGCGCCCGGCCAGCAGCCGCAGCAGGCGGTTGGCGATGTCGTCCATGTCGTGCAGACGCTCGCGCCAGAACGAATCGCGGTGACGCAGCATCTGCTCGCGCTGGACGTTCTGAACACGCTTCACGGCCGCCTCGGCGGTCAGCCCGGCGTTCACCGCCTCGCGCAGCTTGCGTAGCCAGCCTTCGTCATGCGCGAAGACGCGGTAGACCTCCAGGATCTCGCGGTGTTCGCCCGTCAGCGGCACATCACGCCGCTCCAGCATCTCGTCGACGCTGTGGCGCAACTGCTCGATCGCGGCCTCCAGCCGGCTCAGCTCGGTCGTGGCATCCTCGGAGATCAGCCGCGTGATCATGATCTGAGGCTCGTGAAACACGATATGCCCCAGCGCGATCCCTTCTGACAGCACGACGCCCCTGGCGGATTGCGTCTGCGTGCGGCGCGGATCGGCCTCGGTGGCGGAAACGCCCTCTATGGCGCCCGAGCTGATGATTTCGGCGAGCACCATAGCGATGGTTTGCAGCGCCTCGACTTCTTCGTCGTTATATTTGCGCGGTTTCACGTTCTGGATCGTGAGGACGCCCAGCGTGCGCCCGCCGCGCAGAACCGGCACCCCGAGGAACGAGCTGTAGCTTTCCTCGCCGGTTTCCGGGCGCAGCGAAAAGGCCGGGTGTGACTGGGCGTCTGGCAGATTCACCGGCCGCGCGTTCGAGGCGATCAGGCCAACCAGCCCCTCATCCGGCTCCAAGCGCGTGTCATGGACCGCCTCCTGCTTCAGACCCTGCGTCGCGTAAAGCTCCAGCGAATTGTCCGGTCGTGTGATGTAGATCGAGCAAACCTCGGCGACGACATTCGCGGCGACCAGTTGAACGATGGCATCGAGGCTGACTTTACCACCGGGGGAATTGGCCATGGCCTCGCGCAGGCGCCGCAGCAGAACCCGTGGTGCGCTCAGTCTCCAAGGCATTCGCCTGGTGTCTCCTTGATAGGGAGGACCGCAATCAGGGCGGCCCGGCTTACGCAAACGCACGCCATTCGGCGTCAGGCAGCGCCGTCACGCGCGCCTCGCATTGCCACGACAAAACCCGCGCCTGTCACCGTTTCCGCCTGAGACAAGGCACGATTTGCGCGTGGCATTCCATAACTTCTGTCAAATTTGGCACGTGCTAGGGGGCATCCAGCCCATAGAGGCTATGCAGCGTGCGGATTCCAAGCTCGGCATAATCTGCATCAATGAGAACGCTCACCTTGATCTCCGAAGTCGAAATCGCTTCGATATTGATACCTTTTTCCGCCAGGGCGCGGAACATCTCCGCAGCGACCCCGGCGTGGCTTCGCATCCCCACCCCAATGATGGACAGTTTGGCAACATCTTCCGAGCCGCGCAAATCCGAATAACCTATTTCGGCCTTCGCGGTGGCCAAAGCGTCAAGCGTGCGCTCTAGATCGCCGGCCGGAACCGTAAAGGTCAGATCGGTGAAGCGCCCGTCTTCCGAGACGTTCTGGACAATCATGTCCACATTGATGTTGGCCGCGGCGAGCGGGCCGAACACGCGCGCGGCGATGCCCGGTTTGTCTGCGACCTTGAGCAGGGTGACCTTGGCATCGTCTCTGGCGTAGGCGATTGAAGTTACGACCTGTTTTTCCATGATCTCACCTTCATCACACACGAGCGTTCCCGGCTGGTCGTTGCCCGGGTCCGCGTCAGGCTCCACGAAACTGGAGCGGACCTGAAGCGGCACGCCGTGGACCATCGCCAACTCTACCGAGCGTGTCTGTAGCACCTTCGCACCGAGCGATGCCATTTCCAACATTTCTTCATAGGAGATCTTAGAAATCCGGCGGGCTTTGGGCACGATGCGCGGATCGGTCGTGTAAACGCCGTCCACGTCGGTATAAATATCGCAGCGGTCCGCCTTCAGCGCGGCCGCGACGGCCACGGCGCTGGTGTCCGACCCGCCGCGCCCCAGCGTGGCGATGCGCCCGTCATCGGCGATACCCTGAAACCCGGCAACCACCGCGACTTCGCCGCGATTCAGGCTCTCACGCAGTCCATCCGGCGCAACCTCCAATATCCGGGCCGCGCCATGCGCGCCGTCGGTGCGCACCGGCACCTGCCAGCCGAGCCAGGATCGCGCGCTGATCCCCATGCCTTGCAACACGATGGCCAGGAGGCCGCTCGTGACCTGCTCGCCAGCGGCGACGATGCTGTCATACTCGCGCATATCGTGCCGGAGCGCGGCTTCGCGGGCGAGGCTGACGAGATGATCGGTCTGCCCCGCCATCGCCGAGACCACCACCGCCACCTGGTGGCCGGCCCGCACCTCGCGTGCGACATGAGCCGCCGCGTGACGGATACGTTCAAGGTCCGCGACGGACGTGCCGCCAAATTTCATCACCAGTCGTGCCAAGAAAACAGCCTCTCTAGCCCGGACGAGCAACCGCGCAGTACCCACGTTGATAAATGCGCCTCGCTTATAGCTATGCGTTTTGACTGCTGCAAGCCCGCCACAGCCCGGCATTGCTGCGGGGGGTGTGCAGTTCTGCTAGGCTCGCGTGCATGAGCCAGTCAGACAGCACATTGGACCCGCGCGAGGTCGAGCGGTTTCGCGCCCTCGCGGCGAAGTGGTGGGACCCGGAGGGCGAATTCGCGCCGCTTCACGCCATCGGCCCGGAGCGCACCCGGTTTCTGCGCGATGCGCTGGTCCGGCATTTTGGCTGCGATGTGCGCGCGGCGCAGCCGCTGGCGGGGCTGTCGATCGCGGATATCGGATGCGGCGGCGGTTTGGTGGCGGAGCCACTGGCCCAGTTGGGCGCAAATGTCACCGGCATCGACCCGGCGGAGGAAAACGTCGCGGCCGCCCGCGCCCACGCGGCGGATAGCGGGCTGACGATCACCTACCGGGCCGCGCGCGTCGAAGACCTGGCTGGCGAAGGCGCGCAATTCGACGCGGTCATCGCTTTGGAAGTGGTCGAGCACGTGCCCGATATTGCAGCATTCACCGGGGTTTGCGCGCGCGTACTGCGGCCAGGCGGGTTGATGCTGCTGTCCACGATCAACCGCACGGCCAAGGCGTTTGCGCTGGCGATCGTGGGCGCGGAATACGTGCTGCGCTGGCTACCGCGCGGAACGCATCAGTGGGATCGGTTCGTGACGCCGCAAGAGTTGTCGCGGGCGCTGTCAGCGAGTGGGCTGCGCACTGTCGAGACGCGGGGGCTGACGTTCAACCCGCTGACCCGCGAGTGGCGGCTGTCCTACGACACGAGCGTCAACTACTTCCTCGCCGCCGCGAAACAGGAAACGACGGCCTAATTACCGCTTCGTTGCTGCATCATCTGGCGCATCTGCTCGCACGGATCGGGGCGCTCGGCGCGCGGAGTGAGCCAGACGAAGTCCGCCAGTGGCGCGTCGTCCGGGCCGCGCTGCACATAATCCGCCGGAGCCTTGCCGCTGCCATCCAGCTCGACGTGCATCACGACGGCCCTAGACGCCTCCGGCAACCGCGCGCGCAAATACCACGGAACGCCGCGATCCGCGCGGACATGGCCGTTGCCCGCTATCAGCACCGCCGCATCACCCGCGCCCAGCATCGCGTCGGCCATCGCGGCATCGCGCAGCCGCTGTACACGCGCCATCGGTGACAGGCGCTCGCGCGGCACCATTTCACAGTGCCCGTCGTAAAGTTCGTCCATCAGCGCGTCGGAAAGCGCCGGGGCGAGCGGCACATCGAGGCTGAGAGCCGCCTTGCGCGCGCCCAGCGCATCCAGACCGGTTTGCGCCGTCTCACGGGTCATCGCGCCGGTCGGGTTCCCCGCGACGATGTCCAGCCCAGCCGCGAACGCCGCTTCTGCGATCGGTTGATATTCGCGCCATGCCGGCCAGCCGGATTCGCCCCAATTCAGCGCGGGGCCAAGCCCGGCCGCCGTCGCGTCCGGCTGGGCGAGGTAATCCGCGAGCACATCGGCCTTGTCGGCCGAAATCATCTCCATCACCACAGTCGGCGACTGCCCCGCCTCGGCGAGACGCGCGATGATCCAGCCCTGAAGGCGATGATGGTCGGGGTTGTCATGCACCTCGCCGATCAGCACAAAGCGCGCCTCAGCCAGCCGCGCCACCATCTCCGCCGGGGTGACAGCCTCTCCGGCGCGCGTGTCCCAGAGCGTTCCGGCGTGCTCGCTGTTAACGTGAAGTGATGTCTGCCAGTTTTCCCGGGGTTCAGCGGCATAGACCTGTGGCATGGCGGCCCACAGCACGACGAGCATGGCGGCAATCAATCGCGGCATACGGTTTCCTAAGGCTGCGCCGGGTTCTCCGGACCATAACGGTGGTTCCAGACTTCCGGGATTTGCGGCTCGCCGCGCGAAGCCCTGATCATGTTCATGAAGCGCACGAAAAGGTAGTGGCTGTCCTGCGGACCGGGCGACCCTTCGGGATGATACTGAACCGAAAAGACCGGCCTGTCCCGGAGCCGGATGCCGCAGTTGCTGCCGTCAAACAGCGAGACATGGGTCTCCACCACGCCCGCTGGCAGGCTGTCGCGGTCAACCGCGAAGCCATGGTTCATCGAGGTGATCTCGACCTTGCCAGTGGTGTAATCCATCACGGGGTGGTTCGCGCCGTGGTGGCCCTGATGCATCTTTTTCGTTCGCCCGCCCAGCGCGAGGCCCAGAAGCTGATGGCCGAGGCAGATGCCGAACAGCGGTTTACCTGAATCGACCAGCTTGCGCAGCTCGGGCAGTGCATAGTCAGCCGTAGCCGCCGGATCGCCCGGCCCGTTTGACAGGAAAATGCCGTCCGGCTCGCGCGCCAGGATATCTTCGGCGCTGGTCGTCGCAGGCACGACCGTGACGCGGCAACCCGTGGTCGCCAGGCAGCGCAGGATATTCCGCTTGAGACCGTAATCGACCGCCACAACATGCGCGATCGGCTCCGCCTGCCGGGCGAAGCCGCCCGGCCAGCGCCAGATTGTCTCGTCCCATGCGTAGCTCTGTCCGCAGGTGACATCTTTCGTCATGTCGACGCCCTCGATGCCGGGCCACTGCGCGGCGGCGGCCTTGAGCGCGGGGAGGTCAAACGTGCCGGCAGGTTCATGCGCGATCACCGCGTTTTGCATGCCGCGCTCGCGGATCAGGCCGGTTAGCGCGCGCGTGTCCACGCCCGCGATCCCGATAATGCCGCGCTGGCGCAGCCAATCATCGAGCGCGCGGGTGGCGCGGTAGCTGGACGGCGTGGTTATGTTCGCGCGCAGCACGCAGCCGCGCACATCCGAACTGGCCGCGAGGTTCGAGGTCTCGACATCGTCGGTGTTGGTCCCGACATTGCCAACATGCGGGAACGTGAAGGTGATGATCTGACCGGCATAAGACGGGTCGGTGAGGATCTCCTGGTAGCCGGTCATGGCCGTGTTGAAGCAGATCTCTCCGGACGCCTGCCCGGTCGCGCCCAACCCCGCGCCGCGAATGACCGAGCCATCGGCCAACACCAGCACGGCGGTTGTCCGCCGGGGCAGGCCGTGCATCGGCGGCGTGCTGTCGGCAGCCGCGCTCGCGCCCCCGGATCCGCCCTTGGCGGATGGATCGCTCGGATGATCGCTCATGTGACTTTCCCGCTATGCTTGGATGGGCGGCAGGGACGCGGCCCAACGACACGGCTTGACCTGCAGGGCGAACATCGCCATTTTCGCGCCATTCATCGGGCACTCGGGTCAACGTACGTAGGGGACTGCACACGGTCAAGAGCGCCTCGCGGCAGGGCTGGTGCCCCGCAAGCGGGACTTGGCCTCCATAAGCGACGCGCCACGGACGGCGCTGGGTGCAATCGTGTGCCAACACCACATCCCGATGCCAACACGAAGGACCAAACCGGGCCGCAGCAAGGCAGCCTGAAATAATCGAATGATAAGAGACCAGATCAACCGCGCGCTCAAACAGGCGATAAACTCGGGCGACAAGCGCCGGACAAACACGCTGCGGCTCATCAACGCCGCGATCCAAGACCGCTGCACGGCCAAGGGCGCCAATGGCGAAGGCACGCTGAGCGAGGCGGACGTTATCGAACTGCTCCAGCAAATGGTTGAGCAGCGCCGGCGCGCCGCGCGGGACTACGAACAATCAGGCCGGCTGGAACTGGCGCAGCAGGAGCTGGACGAGATCGACATCCTGAAGGATTTCCTGCCGGAAGAACTGGACGAGCCGCAGACCCAGCAGGAATGCCGCAAGGTCGTCAACGAGATCGGCGCGTCGGGCCTGAAGGATGTTGGCCGGACGATGACCACGCTCAAAGCGCGCTACAAGAACAAGATGAACTTCGCCAAAGCCAGCCGCTACGTACGCGAGATGTTGAAGTCGTAGCGGTCAACGCCGCGCGACGCGCGCACGGCCCGGCTGTTGGTCCCCTCGCGCCTGCGTCAACACGCGGCTGACGGCCCGGCCGGAAAACCGCGACGCCCAGTACAGCCCGCCATATTGCAGGCCGGGCTCGAATTCGAGCGGCAGGCTCGCGTTCGCTTCGCCGAAGAACATGTGCACCTTCTTGAGGATGTCCGGCGCGTCCTTGCCGAAGTCCATCGACGCCACACCGCGATCCGCAATCATCGGCAGCAGCGGGAACGGCTGATAATAGAGTTCATCGGTGTGCTCGTCGTCATATTCCGGCGCGCTCGCGACCTCGGTGCGGACGACAGGTTTGCGGGCCGGCGCCGCCGGTTCCTCCGAAGGCGCCCCGGACGTGGTCCGCACAGGCGCCGCTGCGGATGTTTCGCTGCCAAGGCTGAACCCGCTGATCGGTCCAAGGCTGGCGAGCACTGGGCGCGGCGCGCGCTCAAGCTGCTGGCGGGTGGCCCAGGGCAGCGGCTTGCCTTTTTCCTCCAGCTTGGCCAGGGCGATTTTCACATCCTTCTTGCGCAGCGGTTTGCCGTCCGCCGGGACATGCTTGCTGCTGCCCGAAGGGAACAGCAGCGCAAGCTCCTGGCGCGGCAGACGCGGCCAGTGCCGCACGCGGCCCACGTCGAGATGCACGAACGGGATCGACGAGGTCGGATAATAACCCACGCCGCCGTGTTGACGGATCAGCCCCGCATTGCGCAGCCGCTTCACCGGCACGTCGGGAAATTGCACATCAACGGCCTTGCCAAGAGTGTGCTGGCTCTTGCGCGCCTGCCCGCCCTTGGTACGGCGCAGCATGTTGTTGGTCTTGAGCGACCGGTAGCCTGAAATCAACTGGATCGGTTCGCGCGAGCCGACCTGGCGATGGACCTCCCAGAGCAGGTCGATCAGTTTGCGCGATATCTTGGTTTGCTCGTCGCGGCGCCAATCGCGCATGATCCAGTCGATCTTGTCGAGCGCCTCCGGCACATACGCGCCGTCGCGCTTGTAAACGACGTCGATGCGCTCTTCGGTGTTGACGCTGAAGATCTGGAGCCGGCGCTCTTCAGCCGCGGCCCGATCTGCGCAAAGCATGATCACGCCGATTGCAGCGGCCCAAAACGATAGATGGATTTTACGGAAGGAGATACGGCGCTCGCAGAACATTCGGTCCCCGTGGGCAACGCCGGCGCTTGCTACGAAACGCACAACCGCCTGAATACCCAAGATTTTACCGGCTTGCGGTTAACGAGGAGTATTCTCTGGAAATTGCGGGGAAAACATGGCGCGCGGAATTTGAGGGGCTCGCGGTGGGCGTCCCCCGTCCAAGAGGCGCTGCCAGTGGCGCGGAACGTTAGCTCCGCTCAAGCGCTTGCAGCACCTTGTCGTCGTGCTGGTAAATGTCCGCGAAAAAGCGCAGGCCGCCGTCTTCCGACATCGCCGCAGTGAAGTACGTGATATGGACCGGCAGCTCCTGCTTCAGGCGGATTGCGCGGTTGCGTCCGCTTGCAATCGTGCGTGCGATGCCCTGCTGGCTCCAGCCCTCGACGCCCATTATGGCTTCGGCGAACTTTCGCGGATTGCGCACGCGCATGCAGCCATGGCTGTAGGCCCTGCGCGAACGGTTGAACAGGTGCTTGGACGGCGTATCGTGCAGGTAAACCGCGTGCTTGTTGGGGAACAGGAACTTGACCTCGCCGAGCGCGTTCCCCCGGCCCGGCGATTGCCGCAGGCGCACCTTGCCGAGATCGACCTCCTGCCAGTCCACGCGGTACGGATCGACGGTGCGCCCGCCGCGCCAGACCACGTTGATGTTGCGGCGCGTCAGATAGCTTGGGTCACGCCGCGCGACCGGAACGATCTCCTTCTTCATGATCGAAAACGGAACATTCCAATAGGGATTGAACACCACCAGTTCCATTGTGTCGGAAAACATCGGCGTCGCGTGGCGCGGCTTGCCCACCACGATGCGTTCTTCAAACGCCGTCTCGCCGTCATCAACCAGCCGGACCTTGAATTCAGGAACGTTGACCCGGACATAGCGGCTTCCAAGGCCGTTTGGCAGCCAGCGCCAGCGCTCCAGGTTGACACGCAGCGTGTCGATCTTGTCCGCCGGGCTCATGTTCAGCGCGCGGCGCGTGGCCGGGCCGATCAGTCCATCAACGTGCAGCCCGTTGCGCTTCTGGAACTGCTCAATCGCTGCGACCAGCGTGTCGTCATAGGCTTCGGGCGCTTGCGTTGCCGGCATGTCCAGGCGCTTGCGCACGAGCGCCACGTGCGGATGCGTATCGCCCGGCTCGATCAGGTCACCGCCCGGAATCTCCACTTGCGCGCGCTGTTCCTCCGCCCGCAGATCGTTCAGACGCGCGAGCAGCCCGGTGAACTGCGGATGTGTTGGATGGAAGCCCTCAAGATAATCTGCGGCATCGCGTTCGGGCGACGCCAGCCCGCGCATGAGTTTCAACGGGTCCGGCGTATCCGGCGTCACGTCGAGATTGGCGCTGATCGCGCGCGGATCAAGATGGCCGGACTGTGCATGGCGCGCATAGGCCAGCACGGAGCGGGTGATCCGGTATTCTGCATCCGCTAGCCACTCTGCTTCGCGGCCTTGCGCGCCGGCAAAACCACGGGCATCGGGCATCGGGTAGTTCGCCGGGCGCAGGTCGAACTTCGCCGCGCGCTCGAACACCTTGGCGACCGTTTCTGCGCGCGCGTTCAGGCCATTCTCGCCGACCCAGAGCAGGCGATAGCCGTTTTCCGCGTAGAACTCGACCATGGCGCCGCGCTCGCGCTGCTCGGCCTCGGAGATGTTCTTGAAGCTCTCGCTCAGCCGGTTCTGGAGCTTGAAGGCGGCGGCATCCATCCGGCCAATCAGGTCGCTCGGCGCGCCCGGCTCCATCGCCGAAACGGGCTGTGCAGCCAGCATCGCGGCACCAAGAACAAGTGCGGAGAACAAACGTCGCGGCATCACACCCCTCGCATGTTTGGCCCTCAGGATAGCCAAGTGCGCGGGCAACGGCCAGCCGCGATGGCGGGTGTCTCACGCAATCGTGTCCGCTGTGGCTATCTTGCACGTCTCAGGCCCGCTGACCCGCCATCCACTCCGCAAGCCGGGCCGCGCCCTTGCGCATATCGGCGAAGCTGCCCGCGTAGCACAGCCGTACATAACGGTGGCCGCCATCGGGGTCGAAGTCGATCCCGGGTGTGATCGCCACGCCCGCCTCCGCCAGTGCGCGCGCCGCGAAGTCCCGGCTGTCATTGGTGAGGTGGCTGACATCCGCGTAGATATAAAAAGCGCCGTCAGCGGGCGCCATTTCACCGAAGCCGGCTGTGCCAAGCACGTCGAGCAGGTGCGCACGGTTATGCGCGTATCCCGCCTTGATCGCGTCCAGCTCTTCGGTGGCGTCGAAAGCGGCCGTCGCGGCGATCTGCGATAGCGCCGGGGCGCAGATATACAGATTTTGCTGCAGGCGCTCGGCCGTGCGCACCAGCCGCTCCGGCACGACCATCCAGCCGATCCGCCAGCCGGTCATGCAGTAGTATTTCGACAGGCTGTTGATGACGATCGCGTCGTCGGAAAAGCGCAGCGCCGTCTGTGCATCGATCGTGTGCTCCAGCCCGTGATAGATCTCGTCGGAGATGAACCACAGCCCACGCTCATGGCAGTAATCGATGAGGGTCGCGAGATCGTCCGCGCCGAGCATGGTGCCGGTGGGGTTCGCCGGGCTGGCGACAATCAGGCCGTCGAGCGGCCCGGCCTCCTCCAATGCGCGCGGGGTGGGCATCCACTGCTCGACAGGCCCCGCTTCCACCGCCACCGGGCGCAGATCCAGCGCGCTGGCAATATGCCGGTAACACGGATAGCCGGGCTGCGGCAGGCCAAGGTTGCCGCCCGCATCGAACAGCATGAGGAACGCCAGCGCGAACCCCGCCGACGAGCCGGTCGTGACGATGATCCGCTCGGGCGCAATATCGAGGGCATGGCGCTCGGCATAGTAGCGGGCAATGCGCTGGCGCAGTTCGGGCAAGCCGGACGCATCGGTATAGCCGTGCGCGCCGCTATCCAGCGCCGCGCGCACCGCGTCGCGCGCCGCCTGCGGGGCCGGACTCGCGGGCTGGCCGATTTCCATGTGAATGATGTCCGCGCCCGCCGCATCGCGCCGGTTCGCCTCGGCCATCACGTCCATCGCCACGAAGGAGTCAATCTTCCCGCGGTTGGAGACCTGCGGATCGCTCATCATTCCTCGCCTTTCGTGATCACACTGTTGTTATCCAACGCTCCCGTCATGCTCTCGTCAATGTCGCGCCATTGAGTCAGATGCGAGAGGCGTGCCGGGGCCCTGAGCGCGTTGACCGTCCCTCGGGCGGGGCGTAAGGTCCAACGCAACCGCACGGCATGCCGGCGCGATCTTCACGATATGCTTTGAGATACTCATGATTCCATGCTCCAGCCGGCTGCGGCGACTGTTTGGCGCCGGCTCATCCACGACCCCCGCCAATGCGGCGCGACTCTCGCCGAGATCGCGGGCCGCTGCAATCCTCACCGCCGTCATGGTGCTGATGGCGGCCGCGAGTCCCGCAAACGCGCAGAGCCTGATCCGCGATGCGGAGATCGAGGGGCTGATGCAGGATTATTCCGAGCCCATTCTCCAAGCGGCTGGCCTCGGTTCGCAGAACATCAATATTCACCTCGTCAAAGCCGAGAGCTTCAACGCCTTTGTCGTCGATGGCCGCAACATGTTCATCCATGTCGGCGCGATCATGCAGGCATCGACGCCGAACCAGCTCATCGGCGTGATCGCGCACGAAGCCGGGCACATTGCTGGCGGGCACCTTTCGCGGCTGCGCGGCCTGATGCAGCGCGCGCAAAGCGCTTCGCTCATGCTCCAGCTGCTCAGCATCGCTGCCATGGCGGGCGGCGCGCTTGCCGGTGGCGGGTCAGACGTCGTGCAGGGCGGCCAGGCGCTGATGCTGGGAGGCCAAGCCGCGCTGATGAACACGATCATGGCCTATCGCCGCGCAGAGGAATATGCGGCGGACCAGGCGGCGGTGACTTTTCTGAATCGCACGAAACAGTCGGGCCGCGGAATGATCGAGGTGTTCGAGTTCTTTGCCGAGCGCGAATCCATTGCCGGCACGCTCAACCCGTACTCACGCACGCACCCGATCTCGCGTGATCGTATCGCGCAGTTGAAGGCGCAGGTGCGCAGAAGCCCCTACTACGACCGCCGCGACCCCGAATCCCTGCAGAGGCGGCACAACCTGGCGCGCGCGAAGCTGGAAGGCTTCATGAACCAGCGCAACCCGCAAGCCGTGTTCAACAAGTACTCCGGGAAGGACAGCCTGCAGGCGCGGTACGCACGCGCGATCGCCCGCAATTTTGCGGCTGGCATTGACGCGGCCCTGCCCGAAATCAACGCCCTGATCGAGACACAGCCCGATAACGGCTATTTCCATGAGTTGAAGGGGCAGTTCCTGCTGGAGAGCGGGCAGGTTGAAAGGGCCGTACCCCCACTGAAAAAGGCCGTGCAGCTTGAGCCGGATGCCGGGCTGATCCGCATCATGCTGGCGCAGGCGCTGCTGGCGGAAGGCTCTGAGGGCAACGTGCGGCCCGCAGTCGATCATTTGCGCAAGGCGCTGGTGACGGAGGATAAATCCGCAACCGGGTATCGCCAACTCGCCATTGCGTATGGACGGCTGGGCCGGATAGCCGATGCCGAGCTGGCCTCGGCGCAGGCCTATTTTTATGAGGGCAAGCTCAAACTGGCGAAGGAACAGGCCAAGCGCGCCAAGGAAGGGTTCCCGCCGCAATCGGCATCGTGGGTGAAGGCCGACGACATCGTGAATTTTGAACCACCGAAAACCAACTAGTGCATCGACGCAGTCATTCGCTTCACCGAGCCGCGAGTCCGAGAGCGAATGAAAGCGTCAAAGATGCACTACCAAAATTTGTTCCTAGTGCAGTTTCCGACACAGACACTTGAATGCGAGCGTGCTGCAAACATGGATCAAGTGTCTGTGTCACTGCACTAGAAGCTGGTCATTCCGATACACCCGAAAGGTCCGAAGATGAAGAAATGCCTTCTTGCAGCCAGCCTTGTGGCTGTGACGATGCTGATCGCCTTGCAGCCGCGTCCGGCCGTGGCCGAGGTCTTCAACGACGAGCAGGAAAAGGCGATCGAGTCCATCGTGCGCTCGTATCTGCTGGCCAACCCCGAGCTTCTCGAAGAGGTGATCGAGGAATTGCGTAAGAAACGCGAAGCCGAGGCGGCCGTGGCGCGGCAGGAGTATCTCCGCGATCTGTACAAGCCGGAGTCGAAATACGCGCGCTACAGCATGGGCGAAGGCGACGTCGTCGTGATCGAGTTCATGGATTACAACTGCCCGTTCTGCCGCAAGGCCTATTCCACCCTGCGCGACTTGCATGAAGAAACCGATATCGAGGTGCGCTTCATCGAGTTCCCGGTGCTCGGCCCCATGTCCACCGTCGCCTCGCAGGCCGCGCTCGCCGCCGAGAAGCAGGGCAAATATATCGAATTCCACGATGCGCTGATGGCGCTGGAAGACCGCATCAACGACGAAGAGACGATTTTCGCGACGGCCGAAGAGGTCGGACTGGATGTCGAGCAATTGAAACAGGACATGCAGGCGCCGGAAATCAACCAGATGATCGAGGAAAACCTGCAGCTTGCGGACAATCTCGGCGTGCAGGGCACACCAGAGATCTTCGTGGGCGATAACGCGATAAGCGGCGCGCCGCAGGACCTGCGTGATCAGTTGATCCGCTACATCGCCGAGGCGCGCGAGGGTTGCGCCACCTGCTGAGGCTGGCCTTCGCGCGGCCCAAGCCGTTTGCAAACGCCGGAGAATTTGCTACCCATCAGCATCCCTGCTCGCGTTGGGCGCGACGACAACCGTCGCGCCCGACACGATCTGTCTCAACCGAGTTTGCGATGCCCCAGCCCGTTTTCATCCTTAACGGTCCGAACCTCAATCTTCTGGGCGAGCGCGAGCCGGAGGTTTATGGCCGGGAAACGCTGGGCGATATCAAGGCGCGGCTGGAGGCGTCGGCGGCCGATAAAGGGCTCGCCATCGACTTCCGCCAGACCAACCGCGAAGGCGAGCTTGTCGACTGGATACAAGAGGCGCGCACGGCCGCCAGCGGGATCATCATCAACCCGGCGGGTTACGGCCACACATCCATCGCAATTCTCGATGCTCTGTTAGCAGTGGCAAACATTCCTTGCATCGAGGTGCATCTGTCGAACATTTATACGCGCGAGACGTTCCGGCATCAGTCTATGGTCTCGCGCGCAGCGACGGGCGTGATCTGTGGCCTTGGATCACAGGGCTATGACCTGGCGCTTGAAGCCATCGCGAACCGGCTGCAAGCGGACGCCGCCATGTCCGGGACCATCGAAGCAAACCGAGAGCCATGAACGAAAAGACCAAATCGGCGCTGATCGACGAAGAGGCCATTCGGGGCCTGGCCGAACTGCTGAACGATACCGGCCTGAGCGAGATCGAGGTCGAGCAGAAAGGCCTGCGCATCCGGGTGGCCCGCAACATCAGCGCGACCGTGTCAGCACCAGCGCCGCAGGCGCACGGCGCGGCCGAGACGCCGCCTGCGCCCGCGCCCGCCGCGGACCCCGATGCCGACCTTGCGACCCATCCCGGCGCGGTCACATCGCCGATGGTCGGCACCGCCTACCGTGCGCCGGAACCCGGAGCAGACCCTTTCGTGGAAGTCGGCGCGGCGGTTGAGCGCGGCCAGACCGTGTTGATCGTCGAGGCCATGAAGACCATGAACCATATCCCCGCGCCGCGCGCAGGCACCGTCAGCGCTATCCTCGTGGAAAACGGCCAACCCGTGGAATATGGCGAGCCGCTGATGATCATCGAATGATGGAGCGCAGCCCGGCATGTTCGACAAGGTCCTGATCGCCAATCGCGGCGAGATCGCACTGCGCATCCAGCGCGCCTGCAAGGAGCTGGGCATCGCCACGGTCGCGGTCCATTCCACCGCCGATGCCGATGCCATGCATGTGCGCCTCGCCGACGAGAGCGTGTGCATCGGTCCGCCCTCCGCCACGGAAAGCTACCTGAACATCCCGGCGCTGCTGGCCGCGTGCGAGATCACCGGCGCGGACGCTGTACATCCCGGTTATGGCTTCCTGTCGGAAAATGCGCGCTTCGCCGAGATCCTCGAAGAGCACGAGATCACCTTCATCGGCCCGACCTCGGAACACATCCGGCTGATGGGCAACAAGATCCAGGCCAAGGAAACCGCGAAGAGCCTCGGCATCCCGGTCGTCCCCGGCTCGGAAGGCGCCGTGACGACTGACGCGCAGGCCGAGAAAATCGCGAACGAAATCGGCTATCCGGTGCTGGTGAAGGCGGCGGCGGGCGGCGGCGGACGCGGCATGAAAGTGGCGCATTCCGAGGATCGGCTGTCGGTGGCGCTGTCGACCGCGCGCTCGGAATCCAAGGCCGCGTTCGGCGACGACTCGCTTTACATCGAGAAATACCTCGCTCAGCCGCGCCATATCGAGATCCAGGTGCTGGCCGACGGGCGCGGCAACGCGATCCATCTCGGCGAGCGCGATTGCTCGCTCCAACGCCGCCACCAGAAGGTCTGGGAAGAAGCGCCATCGCCTGCGCTCAACGACGAACAGCGCCGCGAGATCGGTGAGACGGTCGCGCGCGCGATGCGGGAGATGAAGTATCGCGGCGCGGGCACCGTCGAGTTCTTGTACGAAAACGGCGAGTTCTTCTTCATCGAGATGAACACGCGCATTCAGGTCGAGCACCCGGTCACGGAAATGATCACCGGCATCGACCTGATCATCGAGCAAATCCGCATCGCATCGGGCGCACCATTGACCCTGACGCAAGACGACATCGTCTTCAACGGTCACGCCATCGAGTGCCGCATCAACGCGGAAAACCCGACAACCTTCTCCCCGTCGCCCGGCACGATCCGCTATTTCCACCCGCCCGGCGGCTTATCGGTCCGGGTCGATTCCGGGGTCTATGCCGGCTACACCATCCCGCCTTACTACGACAGCCTGATCGGCAAGCTGATCGTCCACGGCCGCCACCGCAACGAATGCCTGATGCGGCTCAAGCGCGCGTTAAGCGAGTTCGTCATCGACGGCATAGAAACGACCATACCGCTTTATGCTATGCTGATATCCGAGCCGGACATCGTGGACGGTCTTTATGACATCCACTGGCTCGAAAAGTTCCTCGAAGACCACTAAGTCATCGTGGATGTGGGGCCGCGCCGCCCCCTAAATGTCAGCGAGCGGTGGAGTTGCATGGGGTCGCCATCCGATCTCAATACCGAGATTACGCCTCAGGTTCTGCTCAAGGCCTATGCCTGCGGCATATTCCCGATGGCCGAAAGCGCGCTGGATCATTCGCTGTTCTGGGTCGAACCGGAACTGCGGGGCATCATGCCGCTGAACGAGGTCCATGTTCCGCGACGCCTGGCCCGGACGATCCGCCAGCGCAAGTTCGAGGTCCGCGTCGACAGCCACTATCACGGCGTCATCGACGGTTGCGCAAGCTCGCGCCCCGGCCGCCGCACGACGTGGATCAACCCGCAAATCCGCCGGCTTTACGGTCAGCTGTTCCGCATGGGACATTGCCACACCATCGAAACATGGATGGACGGCGAGCTGGTCGGCGGTCTTTACGGCGTGGAACTGGGCCGGGCGTTCTTCGGCGAGAGCATGTTTTCGTTCGAGCGCGACGCCAGCAAGGTTGCGCTGGTCTACCTGATGGCGCGGCTCATCCACGGTGGATTCACACTGCTCGATACCCAGTTCGTGACCGAGCACCTGAAGACCTTTGGCGCCCGCGAGATTGGACGAGAGCAGTTCCAGAGCCTGTTGGCGGCTGCCGTTCGCGGCAAGGCCGATTTTCAGCGGCTCTCGGCTGACGCTGATCCGTCTGACGTCTTGCAGTTGGTCAGCCAGACATCGAACACCGGGTGCTCAACGCCATGAACACCGGGGCTTTCGGCGAACATCCAGCCGGTAAAGATGCGTTTTTCATTGCCGTTAAGCTGGATCTCGTCGATCTCGACGAACACCGAGGTCCGTGGGCGCTCCGTCGGCTGGCGGGTGTAACAGGCGCGCGGCGTGATCTTTAGCGCGCCGAACATGGTGGTCTCGTCCAGATCGATCTCCAGCTCGGACACGCGCGCCGTCACCTTGTCGAGCGCGGCGAACACGGCCGTGTCGTTGGCGATCTTTTCCGCCTGGGCCGGCTGCCCGGCGATCACCGCCATGACGAGCAAGGCGATGCAGGATGCGAGGCGTGCCATGTTGCGCTGTCTCATTGCGTTGCGATCTGTCTTTCTTGCATCGAGGTTTTACGCCAGCGTCGCGGCCACCCGCAAGCGCACATAATCGGCGATCCACTGGCCGTCAGCCGCGCGCAACACCGGCGCGAGCAACCCCGCGACATACGCGATCACCTCGTTCTGACGCTCGCCGAACTGCGCGAAAAACGGCGCACGGAAGGTCAGCAGCCAGCCCTCTATGCCGGTCGGCAGCGGCGTCGGCCGCGCCACCAACGCGATACGGTTGACCGCGAACCCCGCACGTTCGAGCCGCGCCTGGTAGTCGGCCGGCGTGGGGAAAAACCATGGCCCGGCCAGCGCGGGATCGCCGCCGAATTTGTCAGCCGCAGCGCGCATGGCGGTAACGCACGCTGATACATTTCCGTGGCCGCCGAATTCGGCGACAAAGCGGCCGCCCGGCTTGAGCGCGCGGGTCACGCCCGCGATAACCGCGTCCGCGCCGGGCATCCAGTGTAGCGCGGCATTGGAAAACACGGCGTCGAATTCGCCATCAAAGCTCAGCGCCTCGCCATCCATCTCGCGCGCGTCGACGCCGCGCTCGCGCGCCGCGCGTAGCAGGTCCGTGCTGGTATCGACACCGACGACCTGCGCCCCCGTCTCCATGATTTGCGCGCTCAGGGCCCCGTCGCCGCAGCCCAGATCGAGAATACGCTCGGCCGCCCGAGGCGCCAGCCAACCCAGGATTTCCGTGCCGTATTCCGAGACGAACCTCGCATTGGCGTCATAACCGGCGGCGCTCCATGTCTGGGCGAGCTCGGGCCGAGACGCGGGGGTAGCGCCCTGCTCGCTCATTCGGCTTTCCACGGTTCATAATCCCGCGCGTTCTGCGGCTTGGGATGCGGGCGCAAGATGCTGCCTGGCGGACGGTAGGCCTGCTCGGTGCCCGTCATGTTGGGCAGGTGCGGCTTTTCCCACGGCTTGGCGCGGTATGCTTCTTCGGTCGGCGGTGTATCCACCGTGTAATGCAGCCAGGCGTGCCATTCCGGCGGGACCCTGGAGGCCTCGGCCAGCCCGTTGTAGATGACCCAGCGGCGCGGTTTGCCCACCGGGCCGACGCCGGAGCGCTGTTCGTAATACTTGTTGCCCCACTCGTCATCGCCGACAAGACGGCCGCTGCGCCGCGTGAAAATCTTAGTGCCCAGCGTTGCGCCGTTCCACCATGTGAAGATATCGGATATCAGGCTCATAGCTGCGCCCCGCAGTTTGCGTTTGCGAACAAATATGGCACCGGCTTAGACTTAAGTCCAGTTCGCACGTGGCCGCAGGATTTCGCAGCAAAAACAGGATTTTGCAAACAGGATTTGATTGTGACAACAGCGCGTTCCCGGTCGACAACGCTGCTCTGGTTCATCGTGCTCGCCGCGGGCCTGTTGCTGGCGATCAACATGGGTCTGCGCCAGAGCTTCGGCCTGTTTCTCGCCCCGATCAGCACCGATCTCGGGCTGGGGCGCGAGCCTTTCGCGCTGAGCATGGCGCTGCTCAACCTGATGTGGGGGTTGACCGCGCCCGTGGCCGGCGGCCTGGCGGACAAGTATGGCGCGGGCCGCGTGCTGAGTGCCGGCGCGCTGTGCTACGCCGCGGGCGTCTTGCTGATGGCGAATGCCTCCAGCGAGGCGAGCCTGCTGAGCGCGGGTGTCCTGATCGGGCTGGGTGTCAGCGGAACGGGCTTCACCGCCGTGCTCGGCGTCGTCGGACGGGCCGCGCCGGAGGCGCACCGCGCCAAGGCGCTGGGTCTTGCCAGCATGGGCAGCGCAATTGGCCAGTTCGCGGCGTTGCCTTACGTGCATGTGTTGATCGATACCTATGGCTGGTCGGCAAGCCTGGCCGTCGTCGCGCTCACCGCCGCCTTCATGGCGCCGCTGGGCTGGGCGCTGGCCTCTGGCGCGGGACGCGAGGCGGCCGCGCGCGCCAAGGCGGGAGGCGGGCCACAGGCCGGTCAGCAGACCATCCGCGCCGCGCTGGCCGAGGCCATGCCCGACCGCGATTTTCGCCTGCTGTCCACGGGTTTCTTCGTGTGCGGCTTCCACATTGCATTTGTCGCCACGCACTTGCCCGCCTTCGTCGTCGATCAGGGCTTCGATGCGCAGACCGGCATGCTGGCCCTGATGATCATCGGGATCGGCAACATCGCCGGGACTTACCTGTTCGGCCAACTCGGCGGGCGCTACCAGAAGCGGCATCTGCTCGTCTTCCTTTACGGCGCGCGGGCGACGGTCTTCCTCGCGATCGTGCTGCTCCCGCTCACCTATATGAGCTTGCTGATCTATTCGGCGGCGCTCGGACTGCTGTGGCTGGCGACCATACCCCTGACAAGCGGGCTGGTTGCCGACATGTTTGGCCCGCGCTGGATGTCGATGCTGTTCGGCGTCACGTTCTTTTCGCACCAGATTGGCAGCTTCCTCGGCGCGTGGCTGGGCGGATACCTCTATGACATGTTCCAGTCCTATGAGATCATGTGGTGGATCTCGATCGCGCTGGGCATAATGTCGGCGCTGTTGCACGGCTTGATCCGGCAGCGGCGGCCCGCGACGGCGCAGGAGGCCACCGTATAGCAAATGGAAAACACCATGCCCCGCGCGATGACATGGCTGTTGTTGGCAGGCGCCGCCGCGCTAATCGCCGGCGCGGCCGCGCTGTGGCTGGAGCGCGGCAATGCCATGCTGCTCGACCTGTCGGCGGGGGCAGCAGCCTTCTTTTGCCTTTAGCGCTTCCCACCCGCCGGCAAAGGCCGGAGCGCGCTTGCTCTTGCTTATTCCGCTTGCCGATCTCAAAATGACGCCGCGCAGACAGGGCGGGCCGCGTCAGCGACCTCGCGCATAAAATCAAGAACGCCAGACGATCTAGGGAGCGATGAGTCATGAGCCGCTATTTCGACGCCTATCGCGAATGGCAGAACGACCCGGAAGGCTTCTGGGGCGAAGCCGCGCGCGAGATCGACTGGGACAGGCCCGCGGACAAGGTTCTTGATCCCGAGATGGGCGTTTACGGCCGGTGGTTCGTCGGCGCACGGTGCAACACCTGCTACAACTGCCTGGATCGTCATGTCCCGGAGCGCGGAGATCAGGCCGCACTCATCTACGACAGCCCGCTGGCCGGGGTGCAGCGCACCTACAGCTACCGCGAACTGCGCGACGAGGTGGCGCTTTTCGCGGCTGTCCTGCGCGATCTGGGCGTAGAGGCGGGCGACCGCGTCATCATCTACATGCCGATGATCCCCGAAACGGCCATCGCCATGCTGGCCTGCGCCCGGCTGGGCGCGATCCACTCGGTCGTGTTCGGCGGCTTCGCGGCGCACGAGTTGACCACGCGCATCGATGACGCCAAGCCCAAGCTGATCCTGTCAGCCTCCTGCGGTATCGAGCCGGGCCGGATCGTCAAATACAAGCCCCTGATCGACGAGGCCATCGCGCACGCGCGGGCGAAACCGCAAACCACGGTGGTTTTCCAGCGGCCCCAGGCTTATGCGCCGCTGTTTGCGCCGCGCGACCATGACTGGACGACGCTTGTCGAGCGCGCCCGGCAGGCGGGCAAACACGCCGACTGCGTGAGCGTGGCCGCGACCGATCCGCTGTACATCCTTTACACGTCGGGCACGACCGGCATCCCGAAAGGCGTTGTCCGCGACAATGGCGGGCACATGGTCGCGCTGAAATGGACCATGAAGAACCATTACAACATCGACCCCGGCGACGTTTGGTGGACGGCCTCGGATGTCGGCTGGGTCGTCGGGCACTCGTACATCATCTATGCGCCGCTGCTGCATGGGGCGACCACGATCATGTACGAGGGCAAGCCTGTTGGCACCCCGGACTCGGCCGCGTTCTGGCGGGTGATTTCGGAGCATGGCGTGAAAGCCCTGTTCACCGCGCCGACCGCCTTCCGGGCGATCAAGCAGAACGACCCCAGCGGCGAGCGCGTGGCCGGGCACGGCATGTCGTGCTTCGAGACGCTGTTCCTCGCGGGCGAGCGCGCCGACCCGGATACAATCCGCTGGGCGGAGAAGGTGTTGGACGTGCCGGTCATCGACCACTGGTGGCAGACCGAGACGGCGTGGGCCATCGCGGGCAACCCGGTCGGTCTGGGGATGTTGCCGGTCAAATACGGTTCGCCAACTGTGCCCATGCCGGGCTACGAGCTGCGCGTTCTCGATGAACAGGGTTATGACGTCGAGGCGGGACAGGTCGGCTCGATCTGCATCAAGCTACCGATGCCGCCGGGCTGCCTTCCGACGCTATGGCACAACGAAGAGGGGTTCCGCGCCTCGTATCTGAACGACTATCCCGGCTATTACCGCACGGGCGATGCCGGCTATCTGGACGAGGACGGCTACGTGTTCGTGATGGCGCGCACCGACGACATCATCAATGTCGCGGGGCATCGCCTCTCGACCGGCGGCATCGAGGAGGTCATCGCCAACCACCCGGATGTAGCCGAATGTGCGGTCGTGGGCATTGCCGATCCGATCAAGGGACAGGTGCCGGCGGGCTTCGTCGTGCTGAATGCAGGTGTGGGGCGCGACGCGGACGAGATCGAGCGGGAAATTATCAAGCTCGTACGCGACGAGATCGGGCCAGTGGCGGCATTCAAGCTGGCGCTGACGGTGAACCGCCTGCCCAAGACGCGGTCAGGCAAGATCCTGCGCGGCACCATGCGCAAGATCGCTGATGGCGAAGAGTACCGGGTGCCCGCAACAATCGACGATCCGGCGATCCTCGACGAAATCCGCGAGCGTTTGCGCGCGCACAGCGCGGGCTGAAGCAGGCTGGAAACACTTGGGCTGGCGGGTGTCAGCAAGATCGCTTGCTGGTCCAAGCGCGCCGCGGAACCGGCCAGGTTCCCGCACCCCGGTGGCGCTCACCTTTCGGTGTGATCGCGCTCGCTACCGCGTAAGCGTTGCGGCGAACGCTGTGACGTTACCGGCTTGCGCTCGTTACCGAACCGCGCCGGTGCATCGCCCCAAACAAAAAGAACTGAAACGCTGCGAATCTCGAGTGCCCCCGGTCAATGCAGCGTTTCAGTTCGAATTCTCAGGCGAAGTAACGCACTTCGCGCCAAGGTCGCTCACATTGCCCGCCTTAGCGAACGACGTGCACAGCCACGTCAGCGGCGCCCAGCTTCATGGACGGCGAATGCACTTCCTTGCGGCAAGCGCTAACAGCCGCGGCAGCGGCAATGACGGTGGCGACAACGATTACGCCTTTCAGACCCTGCATGATCATATCTCCTCTGAATTGACGGCAAATGCCGTATTTCGGACTTACCGGGCTGGGTGAGGCATATCAAGGAAAGCCCCACTCAGCCCGCCTGATTTTCGCCGCCATGATGCGAAAAAGACACGTAAGCGCAAAGCTCAAAAGTACCCGCTTAAGTAGAAATCACGGGCGTGACAGACATCCCTGCCCGCTCAACATTCGCCCTAGCGCCGTGGCTCCAGCGGCGGTGACCAGGACGGATCCGTTGCGGCATGGGCGGTCTCCAGAACCCGCTCCGCGCCGCCGTTAAGCGATAACGCGACAAGTTCGGCGCCCCCGGTCTCGGCCGGCCCCGGCCGCGAGAACACCAGCACCCGGCCATTGGGCGCCCAGGACACCCCGTCGATATCCGGGGCCGCCGTAAGGAGCCGCTCATCCGAGCCGTCCCGTTTCATCACGCCGAGATAGGCTTCGCCCCCGCCTCGCTTCACGAAAGCGATCAACGCCCCGCGTGGCGACCAGACCGGCTGCGAGTAACCGCCTTCGCCGCGGCTTATCCGCTGCTGCGCGCCGCCTGATGCGCCCATCGCGTAAAGCTGCTGGGTCCCGCTGCGCCCCGATACGAACACGATGCGCCGGCCGGCTGGGCCATAGGCGGGTTGGGTGTCGATGGCGGCGGTTTCCGTGAGGCGGCGAACCTCGCCGGTGCGCAGGTCCATCAGGTACAAGTTGGCATTCCCGCCCTGCTTGAGGCTCATCACCACCCGGTGGCCGTCCGGCGAGAAGCGCGGCGCCGCCGCCAGGCCCGGAAAGTCGCCGACGCGCTCGGAAATGCCGCGCTGCAGGTCCCGGAGTACCAGGCGCAGCGTGCCGCGCGTTTGAACCACATACAGAATCTGCTGCGCCGCCGGGCTGAACCGCGCCCAGAGGACCGGCTCCGCGCCGGATGTCAGGTATTCGAGGTTCGATCCGTCCTGGTCCATCACCGCCAGCCGGGCGATGGGTTGTCCAGCCTCTTCACGCCGCTCGATGAAGGCGATGCGCGTGTCGAAATATCCCGGCACGCCCGTGATACGTGAGTAGACAATATCGGCCACCACGTGGGCCAGCCGCCGCCAATGCTGCCGCGGCGCATAGGACTGTTCGCCATTGAGTTGCTCGCCCGAGGAAATGTCCCACAGCCGGAAAGCGAAGCGCAGCCGGTCGCTCTGCGCCAGCCCGACCTGCCCCACGAACAGCAGCCGTGCCCCGGTTCCGGCCCACTCGTTGAAATCCGGTTTCGTATTCAGGCCGACGCGTTCGCGCACAAGCGCGGTCGGCTCCAGCGGCAGGAAGGATTGCGAACGCGCCAAATCCGCCGTGAGAACCGCCGCAAGGCGCTCCGCCCACGGCCCGGCATCGGTCGAACCGCTGGAAAACTTGGGGATGGCAATGCGCACTGGAGGCTCCGGCGCACTCGTTTGCGCGAGGGCCAGCGGAGCGCTCAGGAGCAACGCGATCACCAAGCAGGCAGGCCCCAGCATGGCCCGCATCCCTGCCAAGCACAGACAATCGGTGTGGCGCATGTCAGGCTTCATCATGCGCGCGGCTCGATCTGGCGTGACACGATGGCCGAGAACTCTTGCGCGAAATTCTTCATCCGGCGCTCATGGCACCGTGCCGTGCGCATCAACGCGCGATGCGCCGCCAACGCCGCGGCCCCGGCCAATAGCCCAACAGCGCCCGCCAGCAACCCTTGCGCCACCGCCGGCGCCATCGCCTCGCCGCCGCCTTCGGCCGCCAGCACGCCGCGCATGGCGCCCCACAGCGCCCCGGCCAGACCAACAAGCGGCGCTGTCCCTGCGATGATCGACAGGCTCACCAACCCTTTTTCCATGCGGTTACGCTCACGCGCCACCGACACCGCCATCAGCCGCTCCATACGCTCCAGCACTCCGGGTAGAGCACGCGCCGAAGTCTCCATTGTGCGCCGCCACTCATACATTGCCGCCATGAAGATCGCCGGCAAGGAGCCGGTTTGCTTGGCGTTCATCGACGTATAAAGCTCATCAAGCGACGGCCCGGACCAGAACAAACGCTCGAAGGCGTCGGCCTCCCGCCTCATGCGGGCGAGATCGCCATATTTCCGCAAAGTGATCCAGCAGGTCCAGCCCAGCGCCCCGAGCAGCACAACGATGACGCCCTGGATCATCAGGCCGCCACCAGCGAACACCTCAATCACCGAGAGATCAAGCAGCGCCGCAAATGCAAAGGATGGCGGATGAGATGGGTCCATGAGATCGCCAAGCGGTTTCCGGCGGCTGAAGGTGCCATCTCTCCTGACCGATGAGTGTGAAAATGCCGTGGCGCGCCGCTCAAGCAGGCATCATCAGGCGCCTGGCCTTCTCGGGCAACGCGCTGGCCAACCTCTGAGGGCGGCCGTTGTCATCCACCAGCACGATCTGAACGCTGGCGCGCACGAGCGCTTCGCCAGCGCGGGTGACAGTCTGAGCGAGGGTGATCGCCGCGGCCGTGCTGCTCGCAGGTTGGGTGACGATCTCCAGCACGTCGTCGATCCGCGCGGGCCGCAGGAAGTCGATCTCCATGCGCCGCACGACGA
>CAYFVF010000003.1:0-26937 GCA_964346335.1 uncultured Hyphomicrobiaceae bacterium | reverse complement strand
AAATATCGAAAGTGCCGCCGCCAAGGTCATACACGGCGATGCGCTCGCCATCCTTCTTGTCGAGGCCATAAGCAAGCGAGGCAGCGGTCGGCTCGTTGATGATGCGCAGGACTTCGAGGCCGGCAATCTTGCCCGCGTCCTTGGTGGCCTGGCGCTGGGCGTCGTTGAAATAGGCCGGAACGGTGATGACGGCTTTCTCGACTGTCTCGCCGAGATAGCTTTCCGCCGTCTCTTTCATCTTGCGCAGAATGAAGGCTGAAATCTGGGAGGGCGAATATTTCTTGCCGTGGGCCTCGACCCAGGCGTCGCCATTGTCGGCCTTTACAATCTGGTACGGGACGAGCTTCTGGTCCTTCTCGACCTTCGGGTCCTCGAAACGCCGCCCGATCAGGCGCTTGATCGCGAAGAAGGTGTTTTCCGGGTTGGTCACGGCCTGACGCTTGGCCGGAACACCGACGAGCGTCTCGCCGTCCTCTGTAAACGCCACCATCGACGGTGTTGTGCGCGACCCTTCAGCGTTCTCGATGACTTTGGGATTTTTCCCTTCCATCACGGCCACACACGAGTTCGTGGTGCCGAGATCGATGCCAATAACTTTCGACATGCTCATCAACCCTTATCGTTCTCTTGAGATCCTGCGAACCGCCGGGCCCGTATTCTGTCCAGAAGTTTCATGGCGCCCGGCAAAATACCAAGGCTGCTTATTAAGCCGACCCCGGTGTTGCGAGATGTGATTCCATATCACTCAGCTTTGCCCCGACATATATGCCGGGCCAAACCTTGCTGCAAGCCGCCTGATTTTGTTGTCCCGGCCCTTTCTACCGACAGCACGAAGGGCTTGCATGCTTGATGTCAAGGGCGTATGCCGCGTCACCAGTCATGCCTGAATTGCCCGATGTCGAACATAGAATTGGGGCTTTCGACGCCACCGCACAAGCACGCCTGTTGCAAGCAATCCGCAGTGTTGTGACTGAAGCGCCTCTGTTTCTCCCGCGTATGCCGCGCACCGGGCGTCCATTCTCGGTGCGCATGACGAATTGCGGTCCGCTCGGCTGGCTGGCAGACAAGGATGGCGGCTACCGGTATGAGCCTGTACATCCCGAAACGGGAAGGCCGTGGCCGCCGATCCCGGATATGCTGATGGCGCTATGGGCCGATCTTGGCGGCGGTGCGCCGCCCGAGGCCTGCCTCATCAATTATTATGCACACGGCGCGAAAATGGGCCTTCATCAGGACCGCGACGAGGAAGACTACTCCGCGCCGATCATATCAGTGTCGCTTGGCGATACAGGCGTGTTCCGGGTGGGCGGCACGACCCGCAAGAGCCCCACGCAGAGCTATCACCTGGCCTCCGGCGATGTGTTCGTGATGCGCGGGCAGTCGCGGCTCGCCTATCACGGGATTGACCGAATCATTCCGGGTTCAAGCGACCTGCTGCCCGAGGGCGGACGGATCAATATCACGATGCGGCGCGTGCATAAGCCCGCTGAATGAGCCGCGCGCTTAGCGCCGGCCTCAGGCCTTGCGGGTGCCGGTTTCGCTCTCGTGGGTTTCGTCGGTTTCGGCGTTGATCACCGGCTCGTTGAGGCGAGAGGCGCCGCGCGGCTGTGCCGGATCCGCGGTGTCGGCCGTTTCCGCGCCGTGTGCCTGGGCGTCAGCCTGCTTCGCCGTTCCTGTCTGGCCGGCTTCGTCCGTACCCGGCGTTTCGTCAGCGTCAGGGCTGTCAGCCTCGCTCGTCTCGGGCTTCTGGTTTTCATTCGCGCCAGAAGCGGCGGGTGCGGCCTTCGACACCCCGACCATCGCGGGGCGCAGAACGCGGTCCTCCAGCAGATAGCCCGGCTGGACGACCTGCACGACCATCCCGCTGGGCATCTCGGCGGTCGGGATCTCGAACATCGCCTGGTGGAAATTCGGGTCGAACTTTTCTCCCTCCGGCGACAGCTTGGCGATGCCGTGGCGCTCCATGGCCTTGTGCAGTTCGCGCTCGGTAACCTCGATGCCGTCAAGGAACGTCTTGAGTGCGGACTCCTGCTCTGCGGCGTCCTTCGGCACGGCATCGATCGCGCGCTGGATGTTATCGGCAATGCCGAGCACCTCGCGCGCGAAGTTGGCGATCGCGTATTTGGCGATGTCGGCCTTGTCGCGTTCCATGCGCTTGCGCAGGTTCTCCTGCTCGGCCACCGCGCGCTTCAGCCGTTCTTCAAGCTCGTGAATGCGCTCCTGCGGTGATCCCGCCTCGCTGGCGGCCTCGTCGACCTCGGCCTGCGCAGCGGCGGCTGCCGCGTTCCGCGCCTCCGGCTCATGGTTCTCGTCTTGCGAAACCGACTCGTCGTTAGGCTGGCGTTTGTCGTGTTCAGCCGCTTGCTCGGTTTTCTTCTCGTTGCTCATCGCTTTTCAAGGTCTCTTGTCAATTTGGGAGATGTGCCAGTACTGGCCGTGTGCATCCCTGAAGCATCTTTCGGCCGGTCCTGGCGCTCAAGTCAACAGCCGTCCGACCAGTTTGGCGGTATAGTCCACCACGGGGATTACGCGGGCATAGTTGAGCCGTGTCGGTCCGATAACGCCCAGCACGCCGACAATGTTCCGGTCGTTGTCCCGGAATGGCGCGACGATCACCGACGAGCCGGACAGCGAAAACAATTGGTTTTCCGAGCCGATGAAGATGCGCACGCCCTCGGCTTCGTCCGCGAGGTCGAGCAGGCGGATCAATTCCTTCTTCGACTCCAGGTCCTCGAACAGCAGACGGATGCGCTCCAGTTCCTCGACCGCCTTGAGGTCTTCGAGCAGGTGGGCACGCCCGCGCACGATCAGGCTTTTTGTTTCGTCGCGCCCGCCTGACCACTCCGCCAGGCCGGCCTCGATCAGGCCCTTGGTCAATTCATCGAGCAGATCGCGCTTGTCCTGAAGCTCCTCGTTGATGCGCTCCTTGGCTTCGTGGAGCGTCAGCCCGCGAATGCGCGCGTTGAGGTAGTTGCCGGCCTCGACCAGCGCGGAAGGCGGCAGCCCCTCCGGCAGGTTCACCACGCGGTTTTCCACCGCCCCGTCCTCGCCGACGAGCACCAGCAGCGCCCGTCCGTTGTCCAGATTGACGAATTCGATGTGCTTGATGCGGTAGATCTGCTTGTCGGCGACCACCAGTCCGGCGCAGCGCGACAGCCCCGAGAGCATCCCGCTGGCCTCGGCGAGCACGTCGTCAACGCCCTGGCTGGCGTGCTCGCGGGTCATCTGGCGCTGAATCTGCTCGCGCTCACGGTTGCTCAGATCGCCCAACTCCAGCAAGCAATCCACGAACATCCGCAAGCCGGCCTGTGTGGGCATCCGGCCCGCGCTGGCGTGGGGCGCATAGACGAGACCCATCGCTTCGAGATCAGCCATCACGTTGCGGACCGAGGCCGGCGACAGCGTCATGGGAAGCTGACGGCTCAGGTTCCGCGACCCGACGGGCGTGCCCGTCGCCAGATAGCTTTCGACGATCTGTCTGAAAATTTCCCGCGAGCGGTCGTTGAGATCTTTCAAGCCACTCAGAGGTTCGCTCATCTGCGCCACCGGAACGAAAAAGTTGGCACCTCGTTTGTCGTCATACGAAACACTCGGCCATGGCTGATAACATAGGCTCGGCTGCTGAGAGCGTCAATTCGGCCCCGCGCCAATTGCCTGCGTGACTGGCAAGGCAGCATTGCGGTCAGCAGTTTGCGCGGGCGCATAAATCGGTTTTCGCCCCAGCAGCGATGGGCTAGGGTGCGCGGCATTCTGGAGCGCCGTGGCAGCATTGGAGACGACATGGCGGAGGCAACGGGGGAATACGCATGAGGCCGTCCAAGCGTGAAGCGGATGCCCTGCGACGGGTCAGTTTCGAGCGCGCCGTGTCGCGCCACGCCGAAGGCTCGTGCCTGGTGAAGTTCGGGCACACGCATGTGCTGTGCACGGCCTCGCTGGAAGAGCGCACGCCGCCCTGGCTGAAGGGTCAGGGCAAGGGCTGGGTCACGGCGGAATACGGGATGCTGCCGCGCGCCACGGGCGAGCGTATGCGCCGCGAGGCCGCGAACGGCCGCCAGTCCGGGCGCACCCAGGAAATCCAGCGGCTGATCGGGCGCTCGCTGCGCGCCGTGACTGATCTTCATGCTCTGGGCGAGCGGCAGGTCCTTATCGACTGCGACGTGCTCCAGGCCGATGGCGGCACGCGCACCGCCGCGATAACCGGCGCATGGGTGGCCATGAAGGATGCCGTCGGATGGATGCAGGCGCGCGACATGGTCAACACGAACCCGCTCAGCGACCAGGTTGCTGCGGTGTCCTGCGGGCTGTATGGCGGCACGGCCGTGCTGGACCTCGATTATGAGGAGGACTCCGAGGCCGACGCCGACGCGAATTTTGTCATGACCGGTTCTGGCGGGATCGTCGAAATCCAGTGCACCGCGGAAACCAGCGCGTTCGCCGAGGATGATTTCGCCGAGTTGATGCGCCTGGCAAAGAAGGGCATCGCGGAATTGATCGAGTTGCAAAAGCTGGCGGTGGCCTGAGGTCATGACGAGTGAAGGCGCCGGCCGCAAGCTGGTGATCGCCAGCCACAACCCTGGCAAGATCCGCGAGATCAGCGAATTGCTCGGCCCGCTTGGCTACGAGGTGATCTCCGCCGGGGACGCTGGCGCGCCGGAGCCGGAAGAAACCGGGCACACCTTCGCGCAGAACGCCCTCATCAAGGCCGAAGCCTGCCTGACCGCGAGCGGGCTACCCGCGCTGGCTGATGACTCCGGGCTGGAAGTTGATGCGCTTGGTGGCGCCCCGGGCATTTACGCGGCGCGCTGGGCCGGGCCGGAAAAGGATTTTCGCATGGCGATGGAGCGGGTCGAGCGCGAACTGAACGTGGCCGGCGCGAGCGCCCCGGAGCATCGCCGCGCCAATTTCACCTGCGCGCTTGCGCTGGCGGGCTCCGACGACACGCATCATATCTTCGCTGGCCGGGTGTTCGGGCACCTGGTCTGGCCGCCGCGGGGCGATCGCGGTTTCGGTTATGATCCGGTGTTCGTGCCCGAGGGCCACCAGGAAACGTTCGGCGAGATGGAGCCGGCCACGAAACACGCCATGTCGCATCGCGCGGTTGCTTTCGCGAAGCTGGTGGAGCATCTGCGCGGCGTTGGCGGCGTTTGATAACGGAATCCCATGAGCGTCGATCCGTCAGACAAGGCCGGCTTTGGTATCTACATTCACTGGCCGTATTGCGCGGCCAAATGCCCTTATTGCGACTTCAACTCCCATGTGCCGCGCGGAGAGGTCAATGAGCGCGCTTACGCCGACGCGATCATCCGCGAGTTGCGCCATTACGCGGCCCTCGCGCCGGGCCGCCGGGTTGATTCGATCTTCTTCGGTGGCGGCACGCCATCGCTAATGAGCGCGGAAACGGTTGGCGCTGTGCTCGACGCGATCGCCGGGCTATGGCCGGTCGCGCCGGCGGCGGAGATCACGCTTGAGGCCAACCCGTCGAGCGTGGAAGCTGCGCGCTTCGCGGGTTACAGGGCGGCGGGGGTCAACCGCGCGTCGCTTGGCGTGCAGTCGCTGCATGACGAGGCGCTGCGCTTTCTCGGGCGGCTGCATTCGGCGGACCAGGCCCTCGCGTCGGTTGATGTGGCGCTGGCGCATTTCGAGCGCGTCTCGATCGACCTGATTTATGCGCGCCCCGGCCAGAGTGTTTCGGCGTGGGAGGCGGAGCTGCGCAGCGCGCTGGCGCTCGGTGTGCGGCATTTATCGGCGTATCAACTCACCATTGAGCCGGGCACGGCGTTTTACCGGCTCCACGAAGCGGGCAAGCTCGATACGCCGCCAGAAGAGACCGCGACAGGGCTGTTCGAGGTTACACAGGCGGTGTGTGCCGAGGCCGGCCTCGCGGCTTACGAGATCTCAAACCATGCCGCGCCGGGCGATGAGAGCCGCCATAATCTGGTCTACTGGCGCTATGGCGACTACGTCGGCGTTGGGCCCGGCGCGCATGGCCGGCTCGGTCTCGCGGATGGTGCGCGCATGGCGACGGTTGCGCTTAGCGATCCCGCGGCATGGCTGGGCCAGGTCGCGCGAGAGGGCAACGGTATCGAGACGCAGAGCACGCTCGCCCCGCTGGAGCAGGCCGAGGAAATGCTGCTGATGGGGTTGCGCTTGGCCGAAGGGGTTTCGCTGGCCCGGCTGCGGGCGCTCACTGGCTATGAGATCGGAGAATCGGAGCTGGCCGAGCTGCGCGCGCTCGACATGGTTGCGGTCGCAGATGATCGGCTCTGGCTGACGCCCGACGGCCGGTTGTTGCTCAATCAGGTGGCGCTGAAACTGGCGGGCGCGCTACAGCCATGTGCGCGGGATGCTTACGCCGCGCTCGGCTGAGGCTTTCAGAACTGAGAGAAGCGTGCGCCGGCAAATGTGCGCGGGGCCGGATCTGCCACTCTGGTGCCGAAGCGCTGAACATTGAGGATGGCAAGGCCGCGCTGTGACAGCCCGTTATCGCGCAGCCGGAACAGGCCGTCGACGCCCGAAAAACCGCTGTCACGCGTGAGCCGGTCGGCGGTATAGCGGCTGCCGCGTGAGCCTTCAGACAGCGTGGCGGCCAGGCTCACGGCATCATACGCCAGGCTCGCGAGGCGCGGCGGCGGTTCGCCATAGTTCTCCGCGTAGCGCTTGGTAAAATCCTGCCAGCCGCTCGGCTCGGCGGCGGGGAACCATGCGCCGCGAAGGGGTTTTTCCCGGCCTATGCCGGTGTAGTCCCAGCCGTTCGAGCCAAGGATCTGGATTGCCTCGGTATCGACCTCGAAATAGGGCAGGAGCGGACCGATCGCGGGCAGGGTGTCGGAGCTGCCCGGAATAAACAGCGCGTCGAACTGGGGCGGTTCGCCGCCCTTCTTCGCCAGCGCCGCGACCCGCTCCACGGGCTTGAGCATGTTGTTGGCGTCCGGCTTGTAGGTCTCCAGCGCCACGATCTGGCCACCGGTGTCGCGCACGGCCGTCTGGAATGCGTCCTGAATGATCGATCCGAACTCCGTTTCCGGGATCAGCGCTGCGAACCTGCGCTGGCCCTGGCTCATGGCGAATGACACGATTCGCCGGACTTCGCTGCCCGCCAGGAAGCTCAGCAGGTAGACCCCGTTGCCTGCCACCTTGCGGTTGCTGGAAAACGCCACGACGGGAATGCCCGCCTCGCGCGCGACGGGTGCGGCGCCCTTGACCGCTTCGGCAAACAGCGGGCCGATAATGAGTTCGGCGCCTTCCTTCACAGCCTGCTGGGCAGCGGCCTTGGCGCCTTCGGCCGTGCCGCGGGTGTCCTTCGCCATGAGCTGTAATTCGGGGTTCTGGAAGTCGAACAGCGCCAGTTCGCCGGCGCGCTTCATGGCTTCGGCGACCTTCTTCGTGTTGCCTTCGGCTGACAGTGGCAGCAATACGGCGACCTTGATTGATGGGCGCCTTATGGCTGGTCCGTCATCCGCGTTTGCCGCGCTCGTGACATCCGCGCCCGGCGTGGCGCGAGGGCCGCCAACGGTGCATCCGGCGAGCATCAGCGCGGCGGCCAGCAGCACGGCAAGCCCGAAAAGGCGGCGTATCGCATACGAGGACGGACTCTGAACCGAGCCATGATCGGATGGCACAGGCGCGCTGGCGGCAGAGGGCGTGAATTGCATCGGGTCTCTTGGTGCGCGGGGCAAACCGGCCGGCGCGCGGATAAAACTTGGCAGAGGCGAGCCGTGCGACACACGGCTGCTCGAATCACAAATGGAAATCAACAGACGGCTATGGCCCATTTGTGGCGAGATGAATGACCGGTATGTTGACGGCCGGGACGTCGTTTTCGCCGTTACGCCATCGTGCTACCAGTGACTCATGAGCGATGACAATGACGCGCCAGTGGGGTGCGCCGATGTTGCAGGGCGCGCTGCCAAGCAGGTCGAGGCGCTGCTGGCCCAGGGATTGACACCCGGTCTGCATATCGTGGCGACGCCGATCGGTAATCTCGGCGACATCAGTCTGCGCGCGCTCGCTGCGCTTGTTTGCGCGGACGTGTTGCTGTGCGAGGACACCCGGCGCGCACGGACCCTGCTGACGCATTTCGGTATTCGGCGCGACCTGCAAGTTTACGAGGATCACAGCGCGGAGCGTGTCCGCCCGGGCATCTTGGCGAAGCTGGCGGCGGGCGGCACCGTCGCGCTGATTTCTGATGCCGGCACGCCGTTGATTTCCGATCCCGGGTTCAAGCTCGTGCGCGAAGCCGTGTCGGCGGGCGTGCCCGTGCATACTGCGCCTGGCCCGGTGGCGGCCGTGGCTGCGCTGACTCTGAGCGGCCTGCCAAGCGACAGCTTTTTCTTCGCGGGCTTCCTGCCGCCCAAGGCGGCGGCGCGGCGTCAAAGGCTCGCGCATCTCGCATCGATCGACTCGACGCTGATCTTCTACGAAAGCACCACGCGTCTGGCGGCCGTGCTGAAGGACATGGCCAGCGTTCTGGGTGCGCGGCCGGCCGTCGTCATTCGCGAGATGACCAAGCGCTTTGAAACGCATTATCGCGGGACGCTGGATGAGTTGCACGCGACACTGTCAGAACAGCGGCTCAAGGGCGAGATCGTGATCGTGGTGGGGCCGCCCGAGGCGCAAGCTGTCAGTGACGAGGTTATCAAGCACCAGCTAGAGCTGGGGATGCAGACAATGACCCCTAAAGACGCTGTTGACTGGGTTGTGAATGTGTTGCAAGTTCAACGCAAGCGTGTTTACAGTTTGATGATTGCGCTCCGGCGCGACCGCTGACGAACGAGGTTGCGGCGTCGCGCCGTTAGGACTGGAATGAATTGGTGTGTCGCACGACGGGCGGGCATCGCAGTAAGGTCAATACGGGTGTGGTCGCGTTTAAGCCATGTACCTAGGCGGCTTCGGTGTTGCGCGTTCGCTGGACCAGATCCAGACAGCCGTGTGACAGGGCCATCGGAATGACGCTCTTTCACGCTCCCGGGAGATTGGTTCAATGATGAGCGCGACAGAAACAAATACCGGCGGGCGCTGTTATCGGTCTGGCAATAGGGATCGCCAGCCTCGCGCTGATCACCGGTCCGGCTCCTATGCAAAGGGCGTTGCCGCGGAAGACGTTGCCGAGAAGACGCTGCGCAAACGCGGGTTTGAAGTTATCGACCGGCGCTACCGCACCGCGGCAGGCGAACTCGATCTTGTCGTGGCCGCTTCGCACCGCCTCGCTTTTGTCGAAGTCAAGCGCCGGTCGTCGCGCGCGCAGGCCGTGGAAGCGATCACGCCACGCCAACAAGGACGCATCGCAGGCGCGGCGGAAATCTGGCTGCAGGCGCACCCGGAATACGCTGACAGAGATATCACATTCGATGCCGTGGTGATCTGTCCGCGCACCCCGCCTCACCACATCCCGGATGCCTTTCGCCCGGCTGGCTGACTTACGTCCCGCCCCCGTCACCAAACGCCGCGCGCTCCAGTGCGGGGAACCGCCACGCCAAGGTGAGCGCGCGCACAACAAACAGCACCATCAGCGCGGCCCAGAGCCCGTGATTACCGAAAGCAGGTGTGAGCAACGCCCACGCGCCAAGATAGACCGCAAGGCTGATCAGCATCATGTTGCGCATGTCGCGCGTCCGGGTTGCGCCGATGAATATGCCGTCGAGCTGGAAGCATGCCACGCCGATGATCGGCGCCAGCGCGGCCCAGAAGAGATAGTCCTGCGCGATATCGCGCACGTCCGCATTGACGGTCATGAGATCGATGATGGCGCCGCCTGCCAGCCAGAACGCGGCGCCCGTCGCCAAGCTCAGCGCCGCCGCCCAGACTGAAGACAATCGCACCGCCGCTGAAAAGCGCTTGGGATCCCGCGCGCCGATGGCCTTGCCAGTGAGCGCCTCGGTGGCGTAGGCGACGCCATCGAGAAAATACGCTGAAACCGAGAGGAAGTGCATAAGCACGGCATTGGCCGCGAGGATTAGATCGCCGCTGCGCGCGCCCTGGGCCGTAAAGAATGAAAACGCGAAGAGCAGGCTGAGCGTGCGGATCATGATGTCGCCGTTCACCGCGATCATGCGCTTCAGCTTGCCGGCATTGAACACCCGCCAGGCGCGCAGCTTGACGCCGTCCGCCGCGCGCAGCGCGACGGCGATGCCGACCACGGCCGCGCCGGTCTCCGCGATCAGGGTTCCGGCCGCGACACCAGCGATGCCCCAGCCGAAGCCCAATACGAACAACGCATCCAGCCCGATATTCGTCAGGTTCAACAGCAGCTGCAGGCGAAACGCCATCCCGGCGCGGCCCAGCCCGATGAACCAGCCCACGAGTGCGTAATTCGCGAGAGCGGCGGGCGCGCTCCAGATGCGGATATCGAAATAGGTCCGCGCGGCGGTATCCACATCGGCCGACGCGCCCATGAGGGTGAAGGCTGCTGCCGCGATCGCGCCTTGAAGTGTAATAATCGCGAGTCCTGCCGCGCCGGCCACGATGAGCGCCCGGCATAACGTAGCCAGCACCTCGCGCTGGCGCGCCGCGCCGCTTGCCTGCGCCGTCAGCCCCGTGGTGCCCATGCGCAGGAAGCCGAACGCCCAGTAGAAAAACGTGAATATCGTTGCGCCAATAGCCACGGCCCCGATCAGCGGGGCGGATCCGAGTTGGCCGATCACCGCGGTATCAACCGCCCCGATGAGCGGTGTCGTTACGTTTGAGAAGATCATCGGCAGCGCGATTGCCAGCACATCGCGATGGCGCAGGCGCGTGACCGTGGCATCCCTGCTCAGTATTGTGACTGCGGCCTCCCTCGCCAAATCCGCGTGGCTGAACGTCCTCGTCCTCGTCCTAGCACTTGCAGGAGCGCATTGCCCTCATGCGCGCTGCATAACAGGTAAACGGCACGCGCGGCTGCAACCCAACGCGGGGTCGATTTTCAGTGACGTGGACGCCCATGTTTTGAGCAGTGTAGGCAAAACGGACGCCCCGGTCGGAGCGTGGACCGGTGGGCGGCGCCGGTTTGCGCTCTGCCAGGACAGGGCTATTCGGCTGGTTTTCCTGGTGATCTCCGATCGCGTGTTTGACGCAGGCGCGCTTTTCGGGTGAACATACATGCACAAACATGAGGCGCGGATCATTGGCACCGCGCCCGGCAATCCAGGGAGAAGCGTCGCACATCCCCCCGTCGGTCAAGACAAGGGCTGGTGAGACGTCACGTGGCACGGCATTTGCCTGTTTCATCGTGAAAGGTGTTACATGCTCATCCGGGGCGCGTGCGCGGTTGGTGTCTGCGTGGCGCCATAACAACAAGAAGGGTTTGCGCTGAATGCCTCAAACAAGCGATCTCGACGGCGTAACCATTCCGGCGTGCACGGGTCGGGCATTCGCGATCGAGGCGGGGCAGGCTTTTGACATCGTGGCCGCCGAAGGCCCTCAAGTGGCTGATATGTGGACATTCGCGCAAGCCGACCCGGGCGAATTCCTCTCTACCGAGCATACGCGCTCGTGCCTGGACAGGCTGACGCCGCGCGTCGGCGACGCTTACTATTCCAACCGGCGGCGCGCGATCCTGACCGTGAGCGCCGATACCTCGCCGGGCACCCACGATCTGCTGCTCTCCGCTTGCGACGAGATGCGCTACCGCCTGCTTGGTCATACGGGCCCGCACCGCACCTGCGTCGACAACATGCGCGAGGCTCTCAGCGAATTCGCGCTGACGCCGCCGGAAATCCCTTCGCCGGTCAACATTTTCGAGAATGTCGCCATTGGTGCGGATGGCGCGTTGGAGATCGTTCCACCACAAGTCAAGCCGGGCGAGGCGGTCACCCTGCGCGCGGAAATGGATGTCATCGTCGCGATCTCCGCCTGTCCGATGGATACCGTGCCCACCAACGGCGGGGATCTGCGCCCGAAGTCGATCATCGTGCGCCGTGCCGCAAGCTCAGCATGAGGATACGGCAACTGAAGTCCACCCCCAACCTCAACATCAATAAGGGAGAGACATTGATGAGGACCTTTCTGGAAACCAGCCTGCGCCGTGCAGGCGTGACGATGGCGGCCGCGCTCGCGGTGCTTATGCTTCCCGCGGCGGCCGGTGCGGTCTCGCTCGAAGAGATCAGGGAGCGCGGCTATATCGATATCGCCACGGAGGACAACTACGCGCCGTTCGAGATCATGAAGGACGGCGAGCCGACCGGCTTCACGCATGATGTTATGGCCGAGTTCAAGGAATACGCGGATTTCGAGGTCCGCCAGGACATCCTGCCGTGGTCGGGACTGCTGGCCTCGGTGCGCGCGGGCAAGTACGACATGGCCATCACCGGCTCGATCATCTCTGTCGAGCGGCTGCGTGTGTTCGACTTTGCCGTGCCCACCGCGAGCGCCCAGCACTATTATATCAAGCGCAAGGGCGATGATCGCATCAACAGCGTGGCCGATCTCGACGGGCTGACCGTCGGCGTGCAGGCCGGCAGCGTGTTGCTTTCGCGCCTCCCGGAGCTGGAAGCCATGTTGGAAGAGACGGGCGGAAGCCTCGGCGAGGTGATCGAGTATACCTCCTACCCCGAAATTTACGAGGACCTCGCCAACGGCCGGCTCGACTACACGGTCAACTCGATTATCAGTGCCAAGAGCGTGGTTTCGCAGCGCGGTGACGAGTTCGAGATTGGTCAGCCGGTCTCCGGCCCGGGTTTCCACGCCTATCCAGTTCCGAAGGGCAACGAGAGCCTGCTCAATTACATCAACGAGTTCATCCTCCAGCTGCGCGATAGCGGCCGGCTGGCCGAACTCCAGGAAAAGTGGTTTGGCCAGGAATTCCCGGATCTGCCGCGCGAGCCGATCCCGTCGGTCGAGAAGTATGAAGAGCTGACCTCGGTCGAATAGCTCGACACCTCTGAATACCCGCGATGGCTGGCCCGTGCCGGCCATCGCTCACGCGTCCCCCAACTCAAAAGCGAGGCAGCCGTGACGGGCGGTGAATTTCAGACGCTGCTTGAAGGCGCGTGGGTCACGATCTGGATTTCGGTGCTCGCGATCGCGGGGGGCGTGCCGCTTGGGCTTCTGCTCGGGCTGGCGCGGGTGTCCCGGTTCCCGGTGATCTCGCAATTCGTGACCTTTTATATCAGCCTGGGCCGGGCAACGCCGCTGGTCACGCTGGTTTTGCTGATCTTTGTCGGATTGCCGGTCCTTGGCATCAACATCGACAAGTACGCCGCCAGCGTGCTGACGCTTTTGCTCAACACGGCCAGCTTCAACGCCGAGATCTGGCGCTCCGTTTACCAGTCATTCCCGCGTTCGCAGACCGAAGCCGCGCGCGCCGTCGGCATGACCCGCCCGCAATATTTCCGGCGCATCATGTTCCCGCAGATGAGCTATGCCGCGTTGCCCGGGCTGGTCAACGAGATGACGCTGCTGGTCAAGGCCAGTCCGGCGGTCGCGGTGATCGGCATCGTCGACCTGACCCGCGTGACCAACCGGATCGCGGCGCAGACCTACGAACCGCTGCCGCCTATCATCGCCGCGGGCGTTCTGTACGTGATCATCATCGCCGGGCTTGTGAAATTGCAGCGCCTGCTCGAATCGCGGGCCGCGCGTTATGCGCCAATCGACGGGTAAGAGACCATGAGTGATTGGGAAATCGTCCTCAGCGAGTGGCCGCGTTTCGCCAACGGGTTCGCCACGACGCTGACGCTGTTCCTGCTGTCCACGCTTGGCGCGTTCATCATCGGCATGATCTTCGTTAACATCATTCACGGGCGGAATCGTGCCGCGCGCGGCGCCGTCGGCGCCTACATGGACGGGATGCGGATGCTCCCCTTCCTGATCTTCGTGTATCTGCTGTATTACGGGTTGCCCTCGTTTGGCATCAAGATGACCGCTTGGACCGCGGGGCTGATCGGCCTGACGCTTTATCACAGCGCCTATGTCGCGGAGATCCTGCGCGGGGCGTGGGCGCAGTTGCCCGGCGGCCAGATCGAGGCGGCGCGCGCCCAAGGGCATAATGGCCTGCGCATGTTCGGACGAATCATCCTGCCGCAGCTTGTGCTGAACAGCGCGCCGATCCTTGGCAACCAGCTCATCTACATGCTCAAGGACACGGCTTTCCTGATGATCATCACGGTCCAGGAGCTGACCTATGCCGCGTCGTCCGTTCAATCGATGTATTTTGTTCCGCTGCAGCCCTTCATCATCGCGGTGGCGCTATACTGGATCATGAGCCTTTCCATCGAGGGGCTCGTCGCGGTCGTGAACCGTTTTGCAAAGGAGAGAGGCCTTGGCCAAGCCTGAAATGATGTCGGAAGCCGCGCAGCAGTCGAAATATGCGCTTGAGGCGCGCGGCATATGCAAACAGTTTAGCGGCATCGAAGTGCTTCACGATGTGGATTTCACGGTTCTGCCGGGAGAGACGATGAGCGTGCTCGGGCCGTCCGGGTCGGGCAAATCCACGCTGTTGCGTTGTCTCAACTGGCTGGAGACACCGGAGCGCGGCGAGGTCTATCTCAACGGCGAACCGGTGGGCCGCCGACCGGACGGCAAGCTGATGTCGGATCGCGAGCTCGCGAAAGTGCGCGCAAGGATGGGCATGGTGTTCCAGAGCTTCAACCTGTGGCCGCATTTCACGGTGCTGCAGAACGTCATCGAGGCCCCGACGCAGGTGCTGGGCATGGCGCGGGACGAGGCCGTGACGCGGGCGGAAGGGCTGCTCGAAAAGGTGGGCCTCAGCGAAAAGCGCGATGTTTACCCGTATTCGCTTTCAGGCGGACAGAAACAGCGCGTCGCGATCGCGCGCGCGCTTTGCATGGCCCCGGACGTGCTGTTGTTCGATGAGCCGACCAGCGCGCTTGACCCCGAGCTAGTGGGCGAGGTGCTGGCCGTGATGCGCGATCTGGCCTCTGAAGGCATGACGATGGTTGTCGTCACCCACGAGATGAGCTTTGCGCGCGAGGTCTGCGAGGAGGTCGTGTTCATGGACAAGGGCAAGGTTGTCGAGCGCGCCGCCCCGAGCGCTTTCTTCTCCAACCCGGACACCGAGCGGGCAAAACAGTTCCTCGCCCGGTATGCTTGAAAGGTGGCTTATTCCGGCGAATACACGCTAACGCGGATCGCCGTGGGGTTGAAGGCGTTGCACGGGTTGTGCATTTGCGGGCAGTTGGAGATGACCGCCAGCACATCCTGCTCCGCGCGCAGGTCGATATAATCGCCGGGTTTCGAGCGGCCATAGGCGATCTCGCAGTCCGCGGCTTTCGACACCGGCACCTCCATGAAAAAGTTGAGGTTCGGCACGACATCGCGCCGGCCCATGCCGTATTCCGATAGCGCCGCGAGGAAGTTCTCGCGGCAGCCGGGCACGCCCTCCACGCCATACAGCATTTTGTTGCTCGGCTCACTGCAGCATCCGCCCAGCGTGTCGTGGCCGACGAAGCTGTCCGCGACAATGGTGAACAGCGGCTGGGCGAGATCGGAATAGAGCACGTGCCCGGTCGTGAGCTTGATGGTGCCCGCCGCCTTCAGCGTGTTGGGCATGTGATAGCGCTGGTCGCGGTCGTTATCCGCGTAGCACAGGAAATCGACGGCCTGGCTGCCCTCCAGATCGGTGATGCGCAGAACATGGCCCGCCGGGATCACGCGCGACCACGGCTGGCGCGCCGGGATTGTGTAGTCATGGACGGCGTCACCGCGATCCTGCGGGGCTGAAGTCATGGCTGGGTCCTTTCTCGTTGGCGCTCAGGCATAAGCGGAGCAAGCGCCGTGCCGCGTTACAGTCTTTCGTCTTGCAGATGATACCAGCGATAGAGCAGCGCCTGGCCAAGCCGGCGGACCGGGGCAAGCGGATGGCCCGGCAGTTCGGAGGTGAAGATCGGGAGGTCGAAAGCCCCGTCCGGCTGCCCGGCAACAAGCTGCGCCATGCGCCGGCCGGCCTGGGCTGAATACATGACGCCGTTGCCGCCATAGCCAAGCGCATAGAACACGTCCGCGCCGCCGTCCGCGCGGGTGACGCGGGGCATCATGTCGTGGCTGACATCGACCCAGCCCCACCACGAATAGTCCACCTCGATGCCGGCAAGCGGCGGGAACTTGCGCGCGATGCCCTCGTGCAGTAGTCGCGCGTGGCGCGGGTTTGCGGCGTCGGCCCCGGTGATCGCCGCGCGGCTGCCAATCTGCAGCCGGTTATCGGGTAGCAGGCGATAATAGAAACGCAGCGTGCGCGTGTCGGTGATGACCTCGTGGGTGCGGAAGTTGCACGCCGCGATCTCGTCGGGCGTGAGCGGCCGCGTGACCATCGAATTCGACAGGATCGGCATGATGCGGCTGCGCAAGCGCGGATGCAGCACCTGCGATGTGTAGCCGCCGGTGGCGACCGCGACCGCGCGCGCCTTCACCGTGCCGCCCGGCGTATGCAGATGATGTATGCCGCCGCGCGTCTCCCAGCCGGTCACCGGGCTGGCCGGATGGACCTTCGCGCCGCCCGCCCGGGCCGCGCGCAGATAACCATAGGCCAGCTTGAGCGGATGCACGCCAATACCTTCGGGTTCATGCATCCCGCCGACTGCTTCATCCTCGCGCATATAGCGCTCATGGAGCGCGTCGCGGCTGAGGATTTCGCAGGGATAATCGAATGTCTCCCGGAGCTCCTTGGCTTCCGCCTCCAGCTTGGCGAGTGCTGACGGCTTGTGCGCGACGTAGAGATGCCCGCCGGGTTGGGCATCACAGTCGAACTCGTCGGCGAGCGCCTTGAAGGTGCCCATCGCATCGAGGATTTCCGCGTGCAGGCGCTTGGCGGTGTCGATCCCCCACCGCGCGATCCATTGCGAGCGTGACAGCCGCCCGGACGCCAGTTGCGCTTGCCCGCCATTGCGGCTGGTGCAGCCCCACACAGCGCGGTTGGCCTCCAGCACGGTCGCCTTGATGCCATGTTCGCGCGCCAGGTGCAGCGCGCAGGACAACCCCGTGAAGCCCGAGCCAATGATCGCCACGTCGACATCCACATCCGCGCTGATCGGCCCGTCATCCTCCGGCGCTTCGCCCGCCGTCGCGGCCCAGTAGGTCGGCGCGTAGTCCTGTCCGCGACCAGGGTGTGGACGGGTCAGCGGGTCATAATGCGGGTCGTACCTTGCCCAGGCGCGGTGGCGGGTGATCGTAGCGTCGGAGAGTGAAACTTGTTTCATCAGCGGGCGGCCTCCTGCTGGTGAGGAAGTTGATCCGTCCTCTTGAGGGCGGGCAGACAATCGCTTATTCAGACTAGGCGAAATGGCTTGGCGCGACAACATGGCCGGACGCGCCGCTTTGGCGCATCAGCTAGGCTTCCACACTCCAACCGCAGCGCAGAAACTTGGTCCACCCGCCGCCTTTCCGCCATCTGAGTAACTCGAGCCGGGCCGTGCGATGACGCCGCTCATTCTCTTCGATAACGGGCCGAGCGGCGAGCCGACGCTGTTTCGTGCGCCCGCGCACATCATCGACGCGTGGGCGCCGGACGAGGTCGTGCCCGCCTTCGCGGCGGTTGAACAGGCGCGGGCTGAAGGCAGTTGGCTGGCGGGCTTTGCGTCCTACGAGTTGGGCTACGTGCTGGAGCCGGGCTTGCGCGACCTGCTGCCCCAGACCCGCGCGACGCCACTGTTGCGCTTTGGCGTGTTCGATTCGCCTGAGCCCGCGGCGCGTTTTGCCGATGCCATCGCACATCAGGCGGGCGGCGCCACGCTGGGTGAACCGGTGTGCGACTGGTCCTTCCGCGACTATGCCGATGCTTTCGCCATGGTGCGTGAGGGCATCGCGGCAGGCGATTATTACCAGGTCAACCTGACCATGCGCCTGAGGATGCGCCTTGAGGGCACGCCGCTTGCGCTCTACGCCGCCTTGCGCCGAGACGGTCCGGTCGCGCACGGGGCTTACGTCGATCTCGGCGCGCCGGTGCTGATCTCGCGCTCGCCCGAGATGTTCTTCGAGATTACGCCAGAGCGCACCATCCGCACTGTGCCGATGAAAGGCACCGCGCCGCGCGGCGTGAGCGCAAACGCGGACGACGCGCTGCGCGAGCGCCTTCAGACAGACCCGAAGAACCGCGCCGAAAATCTCATGATCGTCGATCTGTTGCGCAACGACATTTCGCGCGTGGCGGAGCCGGGCACGGTGTGCGTGCCGCGCCTTTTCGCGGTGGAGAGTTATCAGACTGTCCATCAGATGATCTCATGCATCGAGGCGCGGCTGCGCGAGGACGCCGGCATTTCGGACGTTTTCTCCGCGCTGTTTCCGTGCGGCTCCGTGACGGGCGCGCCGAAGATCGCCGCCATGCGCGCGATCCACGATGTCGAAATCGGCCCGCGCGAAGCCTATTGCGGCGCGATCGGCTGGCTGGCCCCGGATGGGCGGGCACGCTTCAATGTCGCGATCCGCACGCTGTTGCACTATGGCGGTGACGAGGTGGTGCTGAATGTCGGCGGCGGCGTGGTCGCGGACAGCACGGCGGAAAGCGAATACGAAGAGGCGCTATGGAAGACCCGGTTCGCTGCAAGCCTCCTCCCGACCTGAAGGTGATCGAGACCATGCGCTGGGAGCGTGGGCGCGGGATCGCCCGGCTGGAGCGGCATCTGGCGCGCTGCGCGGCGACATGCGCGCGGCTCGGCATCGCTTTCGACAGGGAAGCGGCGCAGGCGGTGCTTGAGCGGCCGGGCAGTGGCGAGCGGATGCGCGTGCGCCTGACCATCGACCTGCGCGGGCACATGGAGGTGAGCGCAACGGAGATCGGGGACCCGCCCGCGGAATGGCGCATCGCGGTGTCTGGTCAACGGCTATCCGCCGACGACCCTTGGTTGCAAGTCAAGACGACCCAGCGTTCGCTTTACGACGTGACGCGTCACAACCTCCCCGGGCACCTCGACGAGATGATCTTCGCCAACGAGCGCGACGAAGTGTGCGAGGGCACAATCACGAACCTGTTTTTCGATTTTGGTGATGGGCTGGTAACCCCGCCTCTCGCCTCGGGCGTTCTGCCGGGCGTCCTGCGCGCGGAGATGTTGGGGCAGGGTGACTGCCGCGAGGCGGTCGTGAGGCTCGCCGATCTTGAGCACGCGAATGGGATGTGGGCGGGAAACTCGGTGCGCGGGCTGATCCGATGCAGGCTTGCGTAAGAACTTGCGATGACCGCTGCCCTACCGAGCACGCGCACGCAAGCCAAAACCGCAGATTTTTCTCGCAGAAGACGTGATTCGCGCTCTTTCGCAACTCTCATTTTCTGAATGTTGCCAAAATGTCGCGTTTTTGCAATCTATGGTTGCGAAGAACTCAAAAGATACACCTATTCATTGTCTGTTTATTTCGCCTTTGGTAAAAGCGTTTTGCGAGTTCAGGAGAGGATTCTGGTCTCGTGAGGTGGGGTCGGGAAGCCCGCGTGCAGGCAGGCCTCCCGGTTACCCGGTAACTAGAACCAAGGCATTGGAGAGGATATCATGAAATTGGTTCGCATTATGGCGATTGCCGCTCTGGCGGCAGGCGTGTCGACCGCGGCTCAGGCTGGTGGCTACAGCTTCCAGAGCATCGGCGGCAACCTTGGCAAGTGGGCTTACGGTGATGCCGCGGCTCACGGCGATGCGCAGGTCTACGGCTACGATAATGGCTATACCTATAGCGGTAGCGATGCGTCGACGGAGACCAAGAAAGAAACCGAGATCAAGGGCAACTGCGGATACTGCGGCTCTGGCGAAGTCAAGGTTGAGAAGAAGACCACTTCCGATTCCTACGCTTACAACGAAGCCGGATTCTCGACCTACTACGGCGAAGGTTCCGCCCAATCCCATTCTGGCGCAGTCGCCGGGTCGGGCGTTGGCGCGGGCATTGGCTTTAAGGCTGGCAACTTCGAGCCGAAAGCACGCCGCATGAAGATGGACCATCGTCACTAACATAATGCGAGTCTTTCCGCCGGCCGTCCGGTCGGCGGAAAGGCCGTCACCACGGATCAACGACCACAGGTACAATGACACAGCGCTAAAGCGGTTGAGGGGCGGTTTGCGCGCTGTTCTGCTACCTTGGATTGCAACAAGGGGAGAAGGCTGGATCAAAAGTAGTATGGGCGTTGTCCGCGCCCGAAGACGGAACGGCACGTGAGAGATTGGGCACTTAACATTTAGACAGATGGGGGAAAGATGTCTTTCCAACACAGCAAGGGCCGTGCCTGGCCCTTAGGGCTGGTGTCATCGCTGATGATCCTGGCCGGAACCGTCGCCGCGCAGGCGGGTGGCGGCTTCCCGACACCTTACACCGCGACATCCCACGGCGAAGCCACGTCTGATGCCTGGACGACCGTGGAAACGGACTACGCGCGGTACGAGTCTCAGACCTTTGCGGACGTGGAGACGGGCGCTGAGATCACTTATCCCAACGGCTTCACCGAAGCCTGGGCCGACGCCGCCGCGGGCAACTTCACCACCTTCGTGGTCAAGGAAGGCAACGCCGAATACGAACAGGCGAAATCCGCCGCCGCCCGCGTCTACGCCAAGGGCGACAACGTCATGGCCAAGGCGCGCTCGGACAATACCGTCGTGATCACGATCGACGGTCGCGCCTATGTTGTGGTCGAGGAACTCGCCCGCGCAATATCCCGCACCTCTCTTTACGGAACGCAAAGTCTTGCCACCGCGGATACCAATATCTCCGCGGCGTCGAGTGGCTATCTGGATATCAATACGGGCACAAAGACAGAAGCCACAATTCGCACCAGAGAGTAAGTATTGCTTAGTTTCCGTGGTTAGTACGTAATATTACTGTGGAGGTAAGGGTTTTATCTGTATAAGCGTATGCGTTTCCCGAAAACAGTAGCGTTGTGAAAGCGTAAGCGTCCGTTGGCGTTTCCAGTTTTTCGCAAGCCGCCCCGAGGACGAGTTCGTCCCGAAGGCAAACAGAAGATGGGGGAAATCATGCGCCGACCAGAGCGCTGCTATGCTATACTGCTGCTTGCCACATCACTCGCCGCAGCAGCAGAGGCCACCGCACAATCGGCAACCGAACAGCCTTTCGATCGTGCCTCTGACCGGCTGCAAGCCGAAGAGCCGCAGGTTGTCGCTGTCGGCATTGAGGTCGCGCCCGGCATTATCGTCACGCCATCGGTGTTCAAGGAAGCCGGCTACGACAGCAATCCCGACAAGCAGTTCGACGAGGAAGGCTCCTCCTTCATCACCACCGGCGTCGGCCTTGGCGTCTCGGCGATCGGCGAACGCACACTGGTGAACCTCAACGCGACCGGGGAATGGCGCTATTTCATCGACGAGGTGGACCGCGACAGCCGGCTGAAGGGGGCGGTCGAGGGCCGGGTCATTCACATGCTCGCACCGGGCTTGGCGCTGCAGGCCGGCGGGCTTTTCGAGAACGACGAATTTTCGTTCACCGAAGATCAGCTCGCCGGTGCGTTTGCCGAACTGGGGTACCAGGATTCGGCCGTCGCGGCCTTCCTGCGCAGCCGCTTCACCGACATCCGCTATCTCGAATCCGATTCTGTTCCGCCGGAAGCACCCGAGGAAATCACGCCGCTCTTGCGCACCTCCTCGTTCGATGCGCAACGCGCTGAGATTGGTGGCGGCGTGCTGATCGGCAATCGTCACTGGTGGGGTTTTTACGGCGAGGCAAATCTCGCGGACGTCAACTACACCAACCAGGAGCTGGAAGACGAGATAGATCGCGACGCCGACGATGCCTACGCCAAGGCTGGCATTCGCATCGTCTTCTCACCGGTGCTTCACGGCGATTTCGGTATGCGATGGAACCGCCGGACGCTTGAAGATGACGTCATCGACGACTTCAATTCGAGCTATTTCGATGGGGCCCTTACGTGGCGGCCGAGCCGGTATTTTGCGCTGACCGCAACGATCGAGCGCGTGATCGGGGAGCCGTCCGCGACGTGGAGCCGGTTGTCCGATATCAAATCCTACGAGATCAAGGGGACCTATCAGCCGCTAGACGGCCTGTCTCTTGCATTCCGGGCGGTGCGCCAGAATATCACGGAGATTGGCGACAACTTTCAATATGATTCGACTGAGCTGGATGCGCGTATCACCTACGATTACTCCGCGCGGACCCAGGTGTATTCAGAAGTGCGCTATGAATTTTTCGATCAGAATCCGCAGGACGCTGATTATGAGCGCTTCAGGGCGCTGGCAGGCGTTCGCGTCATCGTGGATGGAGAGGACCCCATAAGCCAAGGGGATTTCGATCGGCTGGCTTACATTGAAGATGCGCGCCGCCCGCGCCTCGCCGATCTCTCGCTCTCGGCCGGCTATTCGTCGTTTGATCTGCCAGAGATCCGCATGGGCACGATCGTGTCCGGCGGCTTTTTCGATGAAGCCCGGTCGCGGCTGAACGAACATGACGGTGATCTGGACGGCGTGCGCTTCGACGCCCGGCTGTCCAATGCCGCAATCCACCCGTTGGGCGACGGGACGTACATGAATTTCGGGTTCTCCGGGTTCTACGCCAATTACGACGGCAGTGGGCGCGACAGTTGCAGTTTCACCGACGAGATCGACTGCGCCTATGTCAACATCCTGGATTTCGACCCCAACGAAGAGAACAACACCGGGCCGTTCGGCGAACTCATCGCCAAAGCTGACAGGACCCTGCATTATTGGGGCGTATCGGTGGATACCGGCATGGCCTGGGGTGGCGGCGGCCTGAAGGACGGGGTGCCGGAGCGCGCGGTTTCGCCGTGGAAGATCGGGCTTGGTGTCCGCGGCCTGAATGAGCGCACCGACGTGAAAGTGAGCGATCCGCTCAGCCCTCACCCCGTCGATTATGACCAGAAGCTGGACACCCACTATTATGGCGGTTTCATCGGGTTCGCGGACCGATATGCGCTACTGGACGGATGGCTGCTCAGCCTGGACGTACAGGGCGGGGTCTACCGCGCGCACACCGACTATGAAGGGCGCTACGCGGGTTATGTGCTCAGCGGCGATGGCTTCATCCGCGAATGGGGGCGAATTGAAGACGACAAGGACGATAGCGCGCTCATCGCCGGGGTACAGGTCGGGATCGGGAAGGCCCTGGACTGGGGCAGCGTCGAAGTCTACGGCCAGGCCGAATATCTCAGCTTCGTCCCGAAGGTCGAGTACAACAACAACGATGCAGCAGGCGGCTCGCCTTTCGGCATTGCCGGCGACACCGTGGGGACCAAGGTCACGTCCGACGAGGGCGTGAACTACACGTTCGGCCTGAAAATCGAATTCTGAGCCAACGTTTGCGGGAGATATAGGTGGTGCCGCATGCCGGACTCGAACCAGCGACCCCATCATTACGAATGATGTGCTCTACCAACTGAGCTAATGCGGCGAATGCCACCCGGCTTCTGAAATACTCGCTATGGACCAGCCACGCAAGCACGGCCGCATGATTTACCCGTTGCCGCCGCACGCGCCGGCGCGCTTGCGCTCAACACACCGCGAGCGCTGCGCGAAAGGCGTTGGCGTGCCCGGCCCGAACGCTTTAGATAGCTCTGCCGCGCTGGGGAATTTTATGAGAAAGGAGTTCATTCATGCGCTGGGTTCGTCTGCCTGCGATTTTGCTGGCGGTCACGGCCGCATCCGCGTCTGTCACCGGGAAAGCCAACGCTGATGATGGTCTGCCCGATCTCGTGATCCGCTCCGTGGATCTGAAAGCGACGGGCAAAGCAATCCGTTCGAGCCGGTGGTCAACGCTCGTGATCAAGAACATTTCGGATGTGCGCGCGCCCATCGTCGTCGGGTCGCCGCTGTTCTCGGTTTATGATGTCGAGGACTAGGGCTTTTTCGATGATGAGGCCCGTCCGCTGGAGTCGCTTGCGCCAGGTGAAACCGCGACGGCGTGCGTGCGCATCGGCGTTCTGCGGGACAAGCGTGGCGTGAGCGGCGTGCGTAAATTCGTCGCCGTCGCCGACCCGGATGACCGGATCGCGGAAAGTGACGAGCGGAACAATTCCTACTTCGTGCGGGGCCCGTCGACTGCCCGTTAGGCTTGATCCCATATTCGCGGCATTAACGCTGACTGGAATACTGACGTGCGCCGGGGCCGTGGCTCCGGCGTTCCACATTCTTAAATCCCAGCTGGTCGCTAACTCAACCTTGTGCCGCCGTGCTACCGGCCTCACCTAGTGGTCTGATTTAGACATTTGCATCCCATAGCAGCATCCGCCCGAGCAAATGTCTGAATCATAAGGACCACTAGCAAGCTTCTGATTCTAGTGGAGCTTTTGAATTTGACATTTGAGCGAGAGCCTGGCCGCAAGCGGGACTCAAATGTCAAATTCGCTCCACTAGCGCGAAGCGGCGGCGTGCTCTCGCCATTGCGCCGCCGGCGCCTCCTGCAAGGTTATCCCGCGATGTCGCACGACAGCACCTTTTCGCCCACCCGCACACCGGTGCCGGCATCGGGATCGCCGCAGCCCGAGCGCGGCAAGTTCACCTCCGGCTCAACCATGCGCCACATCCTGGTGATGAGCGGGTCGTCGGGCGTCGGGCTCATGGCGGTGTTCCTCGTCGATTTCGCGGACCTGTATTTCCTCGGCCTGCTGGGGGAGATCGAGGTGGCGGCGGCGATCGGTTACGCGGGATCGGTCCTGTTCTTCACGGTCGCGCTTGGCGTGGCGCTGTCGGTCGCGGCGACGGCGCTGGTCTCGCCCGCGCTGGGCGCGGGAAAGCGGCCGCGCGCACGCCGGCGGGCGGTCAATGCGCTGTTGTTCGCTGTCGCGACGGCTGCGGTGCTGTCGGTCGTGCTGTGGCTGGCGGTTCCGGTCATTCTCGGATGGCTGGGGGCAGAGGGCCGCGCTTTCGAGCTTGCCACCTCCTACTTGCGCATCGTGCTGCTTGCCACGCCGCTGCTAGCGGTCGGGATGACCTGCGCGGCGCTGCTGCGCTCGGTGGGCGACGCCAAGCGTGCCATGTACGTCACGCTTTCGGGCGCGATCATCAACGGGCTGCTTGATCCGCTGTTCATCTTCACGCTGGGGTTGGGCGTGGATGGCGCGGCGATCGCGTCCGCGCTGGCTCGCGCCACGATGGCGGGCGTGGGGCTTTATGGCATCGCGCGGGTGCATCGGCTGCTGGCGCGCCCGCTGATGCGCCGTTTCTGGCCGGACGCGCTGGCGATCGCGCGTGTTGCCGCGCCGGTCGCGCTGACCAACCTCGCCACGCCGATTGCCCACGCCTATGTCACCTCGTCGATGGCGCCCTTCGGTGTCAGCGCGGTGGCGGGATGGGCGGTGCTCAGCCGGCTGATCCCGGTCTCGTTCGCCGGCATCTTCGCGCTTTCCGGGGCGCTGGGGCCGGTGCTCGGTCAAAACCTGGGCGCGGGTAAATATGCGCGGGTCCGCGAGGCTTTCGTCAATGCAGTGATTGTCGTGCTGATTTACGCTCTCGTCGTCTGGGCGCTGCTCGCCAGCCTGCACGGCCTGATCGCGACAGCATTCAACGCGCGCGGCGACGCGGTCTCGATCATCGCGTTCTTCTGCATCTGGCTCAGCCCCGGTTTCGGCGTGCTGGGGCTGTTGTTCATGTCGAACGCGGCGTTCAACAATCTTGGCCGCCCGCAATACGCGACGATCATGAACTGGGGCCGCGCCACGCTCGGGACGATCGTGCCCGTGTCGATCGCGAGTTCGTATTTCGGCCCTTACGGCGTGTTGGCGGGACAGGTGCTTGGCGGCATGAGTTTCGGCATTCTCGCGGCTACCGCTTGCTACTTCTACATCACGCGGCTTGAGCACGCCGCCCAAGCGCCTGTCGCTGCACCAGCCCCTGCGGCATGATGGCCAAATTTGTGACTATTCAGCCACATCGGCTGGCACATTTTGCCGTCTGCTGTCGATGATCTGTATGACCGCCATCACAACCTGGCCGCGAACCATTACACTTTTATATCGAAGCGTGATTCGCATCCTAATTGTTTCCTGCGTCGATGCGGTGTTGTTCCGAGTGCGCGTTAACGAAACGCCGCGCCAAGGGTAGCGCGGGCACTAGAACCATTCGACATAACGGGAAGCGAACCCATGAAGCTGTTTCGAATTATCGCGAGCGCCCAGAACGGAAAGGTTTTCGCAAATCTGGGCGCGCTGGTCGGTCTCCCGGAGGAGGCCACGGCGAAGTGCGTGGAATGCCTGTCGCAGCCGCTGGTGGACGCACTTGGACGGCGCACGAGCGACCGCGAGGGCGTGATCGACCTGCTCGACCTGTTCTCCGCGCGCCGCTACGACCGGTTTCTGACGACAACGCAGATCTTTGGTCATCCCCGCTCGGCCGCGGAGGGGCAGCGCATTCTCGACTTCCTTATCGAGGATCGGGAAACGCTGGACCATATCATCCGCGCGCAGCAGGACCGCTTCGGGCTCGAGCGCACCACGATCGACGCGCTGCTGCCTTACGTGGCGATCATGGTCATGGGCGCGATGGAGCACCGCCTGCGGGAGCCGTTCACCGAGATCGTGCGCAAGCTGGACGATCCCGAACTGCTGGCCCAAGCGCAGCGCAACCCGTTCGTGACGTTGGCGGAACTGCTTCGCGCGCGCGCCGGCACCGGCAGCGAGCAGGCCGAGGCCGGGGAAAACGCGGATGCCGAAAAGGAAACGGCCGAAGTCAGCACCCAGCGCACGAGCGAGCCGGGGGACTTCATCGACAAGCTGCTGGCTCTGAGCAATTCGCGGCACGCAGCTTGAGCCGGCCCGGCGGCGGCGATGTCAATAAGCGACTTCGCTGAAAACCCGATCGATATCGCCGCCCCATTCGCCGTGGTAGCGCTGCAACAGGTGTTCAGCCAGCGTCTGGTTCGCCGCCACGATCATCTCGGCGGTTTCCAGATAGCTGGCCTCGCTGTTGCCCTTGCTGTCGATATAGCCGCGCTGTTCAAGGCCGTGACGGGCGATGGCGAGCATCTCGCCCGCCAGCGTGCCGACAGAATGCCGGCCCAGCCGCGCGTTGAGGCCCATGCGCGGCACCTCCGCGCGCAAGCTCTCGCGTTGCTCGTCGC
>CAYFVF010000002.1:7391-28915 GCA_964346335.1 uncultured Hyphomicrobiaceae bacterium | reverse complement strand
TGATCGCGATCACGGCCCAGAGCCGGCGCTTGTAGTCCGGGGACAGCCCCTCGAAGTTGGTCTCGTTTCCGCAGCACGCCATGCGCGTCATGCCCCCTTGCGTTCCGGTTATGCCAATCTAATTGCTCTAGTAACTAGAGGTTCAAGGGGTTTGACATGGTGTCGATTGGCGCGCTGGCCGAGGCGACGGGGGTGAAGGTTCCTACCATCCGCTATTACGAACAGATAGGTCTGATTCAGGAACCGGCGCGCACAGCTGGCAATCAGCGGCGTTACGCGCAGGCCCATGCCGAACGGCTGCGCTTCATCCGTCACGCCCGCGAGCTGGGCCTGCCGTTGGAAGCGGTTCGCGAACTGATCTCGCTCAGCGATGCGCCGGAGCGCTCGTGCGCGCAGGCCGATCATCTCGTCCGCCAGCATCTGGATGCCGTCCGCGCGCGGATTGCAAAACTGGAGCGGCTGGAGCGTGAATTGTCGCGGATGGCGCAGGGGTGTGAAGCGGAGCACGCGCGAGACTGTTATGTGCTGCAGTCACTGAGCGATCATACGCTATGTGTGGATGAGCATTGAGGCTGTCACTTTTGCCCGCCCGGCTCCGAAGGTGCGATGACGCGCGGCGCGACAACCTCGCCCACCGGCATGTCGGCTTCACTGGCGGCCGGCGTGCCCGCCCGGCCTGCGACGGGTTCGGGCGCAGTGTCATCGCCGTAGCCGTGCAACTCCGCGCCGGCGCGGTAACCGGCTTCCTCATCCGATGGCTCTTCGCGGCGATCGTACTCGCTCGCGGGCAGGTCGCCGATCGGCCCGAGCGCTTCCTCGTCGCGCTCGAACAGGCGCGGACTTTGCATATACACGTTGATGAGCCGCGACAGCGCGATCAGCGAGTCGACATGGGTGCGCTCATAGCCGTGAGAGGCGTCCAGCGCGAAGCAGATCAGCGCCGCACGCATGTCGTTGCCGGCTTCCATGGCCGCGGCCGCGTCGGAGCGGTAGTGGTTGAACACGTCGCGGCTGTGCTCGATGTTGAAGCGGCGGCACAAGTGAAGGAGGCTGCGTGTCAGGTGCCAGTCGAACGGGCCGCTTGAGTCCTGCATCGCGACCGTAACGCCATATTCCGAGGTGTTCTGTTCCGGCGCGATTGTCCCGTTGTCGATGGACACCATCTCCGCGACATCGCCGTGGAGAATGTGCGAGGCGCCGACGCCGACCTCTTCGGAGATCGTGAACAGCAAGTGGCAGTTGAGCGGCAGCGTCACGCCGGCATCCACCACGGCTTTCGCGGCCGTCAGCACGGCGGCGGTGCCCGCCTTGTCATCCAGATGGCGCGCGTTGATGAAGCCGTTGTTGGCGAACTCGTGGTTGGTGTCGACGGCGATGATATCGCCCACATTTACGCCGAGCGCGAGCGTGTCCCGCGCGCTTTCAATCCGCTCGTCCAGCCGCACCTCGACATTGGTCCACGCCACCGGCAGCGCGTCGACATCATCGCCATAGGTGTGTCCCGATGCCTTAAGCGGCAGGATCGTGCCGCGCAGCTTGCGCGCTTCGTCCATGAAGACCGTCACCCGCGCGCCTTCGGCAAACCGCGCGGACCAGTGACCGATCGGGGCAATCTCCAGACGGCCCGAGGGCTTGATGCGCTTGACGATCGCGCCGAGGGTGTCGAGATGCGCCGACACGGAGCGATCGGGCGACTCGCGCTCGCCTGCCAGGTTCGCGCGTATCGCGCCGCGGCGCGTGAGTTCATACGGGATATCAAGCTTGGTGAGCTCGCTGCACACGAAGCCGACCGCCAGGTCCGTCATGCCGGTGGGACTTGGGATGTTGAGCAGCGTCTTGAGCGTGCTCAACAGGTAGCCCGTATCCATCTTGAGGTCTTGAATGCGGCTCATGCGCGCGCGGCTCTGTCCTTGCTGACGGTCTGCGGGAAAAGAAAGTCGATAAAGCTCTCCGCGGTAGGTTGAGGCTCGTGGTTGGCCAGCCCGGGCCGTTCATTGGCTTCGATGACGAAGTAGCCCGGCTCGGATGGTGCGGGGACGATCAGGTCCAGCCCGACAACCGGCATATCCAGAATATCCGCGGCGGTCAATGCAGCGTCGGCAAGGTCCGGGTGCAGGTCGGCGGTGACATCATGGATCGTGCCGCCGGTGTGCAGGTTGGCGGTCTTGCGCACGATCAGCTCTTTCCCTTCCGAAAGAACGCTGTCCATGACATAGCCCGCGCCGGTTACGCTGCGCTGGGTTTCCTCGTCCAGCGGGATGCGGCTTTCGCCGCCCGTGGCTGCCGAGCGACGGCGCGATTGCTTCTCGACAAGCTGCTGGATGGTGTGCTGGCCTGTGCCAACGATGGCCGCGGGCTTGCGGATCGCCGCGGCGATCACCTGCCGGTCAATGACGATGATGCGCAGATCGCTGCCAGTGATGAACTGCTCCATCAGCACCGTCTCGCACAAGGTCCGCGCCGCCGCGACCGCCGCGACTACGTCGTCCTCGGATGTCAGGTCCACGTACACGCCGCGCCCTTGCTCGCCCTCGGCGGGTTTGACGACAACGCGGCCGTGCCGGCGCAGAAAGTCGCGCGCCTCATCATCATTATCGACCTTGATCTGTTCCGGCACCTTCAGCCCGCCGCGGCGCAGGAGCCTCTGGGTCAGCGCCTTGTCCATGCACCGGCTCATCGCGACGGCGCTGGTCATGTCGCTCAAGGATTCGCGGCATGCGATCGACCGTCCGCCGAAGGACAGCCGGAACAGTCCGCCATTGGCATCCTCTATCTCCACCGCAATTCCGCGCCGGCGCGCCTCATCGACGATGATCTCGGCATAGATGTTCAGTTGTTCGTCCGGGGCTGGCCCCATGAAAAGCCGCTCATTGATCGGGTTCTTGCGCTTGATGCAATAAACCGGAATCTGCTCGAAGCCCAGCTTGCGGTAAAGCTGTATGGCTTCTTCGTTGTCATGCATGACCGAGAGGTCCATAAAGCTGCGGCCCGCCGCGCGGAAGTGGTGCGCCAGCGCCAGCACCAGCGCGCGGCCGACGCCGGGATGCGGCGCCTGAACGTCCACGCACAGCGACCAAAGGCTGGACCCGTTGTCCGGGTCTCCGAAGGCCGTCACATGGTCCACGCCCATCACCACGCCGAGGCGCTCGCCCGAGTTGGGGTCGTCGGCTACCAGCACATTTACCGGGTTGTCGCTGTCCAGTTCCTCAAGGAAGCCCTGATGCAGCGTCACCATCCCATGCGACTGGTAAATCACGTTGATGGCCTTGGCGTCGTCAGGGCGCGCTGGTCGGATGCGAATGCCCGGCGGGTCGGGGGCCTGGTCGGCGAGATTGCCAAGATAGAGCCGGAAGGTGTGGGAGGGATCGAGAAACAGCGATTGCGGCGCGCTTGAGAGCACCACGTGCGGGTCACGCACATAAAACGCGACATCGCGCTGGCCTTGCGTTTCCTCGCGCAAGGAATCCGACAATCCGCCGAGATCGTCGAAGGTCTGGCCGAAGATCAGCCGTCCCCAGCCACAATCCACGATGGCGTTGCGGGTCGTCAGCCGCGATTGCGCATCTTCCGGGCGCGCGCCCCAATGCTTCAGCGAGGCCATGCCGGCCAGGTCTTCAGGGCTGACGCGCTTGTCACGCTCCCCCATTGGCCCGCCTTTCGCTTGTCGGCTCCGATGTCGTCAAATCCGTCGGTCTCAAATCCCGTGCGTCTGCAGCCACAACTCCAGTAGCGCGACCTGCCAGGTTTTGGAGCCGCCCAAAGAGGTAATGTGTTCCGCCGGATTTTCGAGGAGCGTGTCGAGATAGGGTTGCTGGAACAGCCCGCGCTCGCGCGCCCTCGACGAATGCAGCGTGTCGCGCACCATTTCGTAGACTGGACCCTGGATATATTTGAGCGCCGGAACCGGGAAATACCCTTTTGGCCGGTCGATGACCTCGGCGGGCAGGACCGTGCGCGCGACATCCTTCAGCACGCCCTTGCCGCCGTCCTTGAGCTTTTGCTCCGGCGGGATGCGCGCGGCCAGTTCCACAACCTTGTGATCGAGGAACGGCACGCGGGCTTCCAGCCCCCAGGCCATCGTCATGTTGTCGACGCGCTTCACCGGATCGTCGGCGAGCATCGCCATCGTGTCGATGCGCAAGCCCCGGTCCACCGGCGTGTCCGCGCCGGGCAGGTCGAAATGGGCAGCGACGAATTCGCGGCTGTAGTCGTTGTCCACAAGGTCCGGATTGATCAGCTGGCCATAATCCTCATGGTCGCGGTCGAAGAACGCCGCGGCATAGTCGCAGACGGGATCGTTGCTGTGCTGAAGCGCCTGATACCAGTGATAGCCGCCGAAGATTTCGTCTGCGCCCTGGCCGGATTGCACCACCTTGACGTGCTGCGACACCTCTTCGGACAAGAGGAAGAAGCCGACATTGTCGTGGCTGACCATCGGCTCGGACATGGCGGCGATCACGTTGGGCAGCGCGCGGATCAGCCGTTCGCTGGTCGCCTGAATCTTGTAATGCTCTGTGCCGTAGCGCTGTGCAACAAGATCGGAGTAACGGAATTCGTTGCCTTCCTCGCCGCCCACCGTCTCGAAGCCGATCGAAAATGTCTTGAGGTCGCTCTGCCCTGCCTCGGCAAGCAGCGCGACGATCAGGCTGGAATCCACGCCGCCCGACAGCAGCACGCCCACTGGCACATCCGCCACCATCCGTCGCTTGACGGCCGCGCGCAATGTCTCATGCAGCAGATCGCGCCACGCCGAAGCCGGCATGTCGGCGTCTCGCGCCTCGCGCTGAAAGGTCGGCGCCCAGTAGACATGATCGTTGCGGGTGCCGTCCGGCTCGATGATCGCAATGGTCGCCGGGGGCAGCTTGCGGATGCCGCGCACCATCGTGTAAGGCGGCGGCACGACAGCGTGAAATGTCATGTAGTGGTGCAGCGCAACGGGATCGATGCTGGTGTCGACATCCCCTGCGGCGAGCAGCGCCGGCAGCGTGGAGGCGAAGCGCAGCACACGGCCGCCCCGGCTTTCGGAGAAATAGAGCGGCTTGATGCCCAGCCGGTCGCGCGCAAGGAACATACGGCCCGTGTCCCGCTCGTGAACTGCGAACGCGAACATGCCGTTGAAGCGCTTGACGCAGTCCGGCCCCCACGCGGCGAAAGCCTTGAGGATCACCTCCGTGTCGCTGTGCGAGAAGAACGCATAGCCCAGCGAGATCAACTCGTTGCGCAGGTCGGAATAGTTATAGATGCAGCCGTTGAAGGCGATCGTCAGCCCGAGTTGCGGATCGCTCATCGGCTGGCGGGCGTGTTCGCTAAGGTCGATGATCTTGAGGCGGCGGTGGGCAAGCCCGGCCCGGCCGTAGGCGACTGTGCCGTTGCCATCAGGCCCGCGCGGAGCCATGCAGGCCGCCATCTTGTCCAGGGTCGTCAGGTCGGCGGGGGCGCCGTCGAAGGTCACTTCTCCGCAAATGCCGCACATCTAAGGGGGTAACGCTCGCTGGTTCGGTGTGGGGTCTGGCGCGTGGGCCTGACGGCTTCCGCCGCGCACCGCAGTGCAAAAAGCATATCAGATCGCGCCCACCTGGCAACCGAGGACCGATCGCGCGCGCGGGTATCAGCGTGTCAGGGGATCGCGACCATTGCTGCGCGATGCCGCGTTGGAGGATTTGCGCTCTTCCGGCAATACCCGCGGCGGGGTCTGGTCAAACTCGAAAATCTGGCGCAAAAAGCCGGGCGCGACGGCCGAGACGGGGTTGACCAGCACTTGCGGATTGTCCATTGCGCCGCGCACGGCGAAGGTCATGCCGAAGATCCCTTCGCCGGATCGCCCGGTCAGCAGGTCGCCAAGGATCGGCACCGTGCTGATGGCGGCGTTTAGCCCGTAGGCTGGAACATATGTGCCCGAGAGATTGATCCGGTCGCGCTTCAGGTCCAATTTCCCGCGCATTGTCGCCCCGAGCAGCGGCCCATTGATAACGGCATCGCGCAGGATGAACTGGCCCTGGCCCACCGAGAACGGGATGCGCATGGTGTTGAAATCGATCTGCGTGCGCCGTTTCTGTCCGCGCGCTTGTTGTTGCGCTGGCGCATTGAGGCCGGAGTCATCTCCGAACAGCACCTGATCGACCACCTCGTCACCCAGCACCGCGAAATTCCAAGCATAAAGTGTCCCGATGCGGTCGGCGTCGCCCAGCCCGTCAAGATTGACGCGAAACGACATCTCGCCGCCTGCCATGCGCGAATACAGCCCGACGAGCCGGAAGGCGGCGCCCGCGTCGGTGGCCTCGGCGAGCAGATAACGCGGCTTGTCCGGCTCGTTGCGCAAACGCACCGCCAGCGGCGCTTCACCCGCGAGCCGGCCGTTGACGCTCACGGCGCTCAACTCGCCGGAGTCCTTGCGGATGCGCGCGGTGAGGTTGGTGATCGAGGTGTCATTATACCCAAGGACCGAGCCGATTTCGGCGTCGATCTCCATACCCCAGGGGCGCTCGGGGCGCTCGGGCTGGTCATCGGCGAGCTTGCCGCGCGAGAACAGCGAACGAAAGAACTCGCGCCCGTCGTAGCTGTCGCCCTTGGCCGTCACCCGCCACACGTTCTGATTGTCGCGCACTCCGGAGACGGTCATGCGTGTCAGCAGGTTGGGCGAGAACGTCGGGAAGTCGAAGGCGCGCGGCAGGCCGTCCTCGCCGATTGTGACATTGCCTGCGATGGCGATGTTATCCCCGACCATGCGGACATCCTTGAGCAGGGTGCGCCCGCCTTCATCCTCTGCAAGATCGAATGTCAGGACGGCGGACTCCCCCGGCGCCTTGCGCGAGGCGACGTTGATGAAGAACAACTCCGCGCCAGTCAGGTCGGCTTCGACGCGCACGCGGCGCTTTCCGTCCGGCTGGGTGATGGTCATGGCGATCGGGACCTCGCCACGGATCACGTGGTTTATGTCGAGGCCGAGATCCTCCCGGTCCCGGGCATCCAGCGCGGCGCGCAGCCGTAACCCCGGCTGGAGGTCGTCCGGCGCGCCGAAAAGGCGGTGCCAGTCCACGTTGACCGGCACGCCATTCACCATCACGTCGCCTTGCGCGTGCAGCGCCTCCTCAGTGACATCAACGCCAACCTTGCCGCCATCGATGGCGATATCACCAGCAAATCCGCTCGCCTTGGGATCACTCAATGTCGCGCGGCCGCGGATCCCCAGGTCCTCGAAATCGAGGTCCTTCAGCAATGGAATGTCGAGGCCGAACGCGCCTTCGAACTGGCCATCCAGCCCCTGCGGCTCCAGTCCCATGGCGCCCGCATAGTTGAGCGGATCGTGGTTTAACAGGTCGTAGGCCGATCCCGCGTTGGACGCGACCCGGAAACTGACCTCCGCTTCGGGGATATTCTGGCGCAGATCGCCGATCACGAGTTGACCGTTTTCAAGCTGCACCGGCGTGCGGCCCGGCAACGGGATGGCCGCTTCGGGCACATTGAACACGAAACGGCGTCCACGCAGGAGAATGGTTCCCGGACCGGTTTCGATCTCCGGCATCTCGTCGATGTAGGACATGACCAGCTTGTCGGTTCCAAACCGGATATCGATGCTCTCGGCTGGCAGATCCCCGTCGCCTTCGAGCGTGTGCAGCACGCCGCCGGGAATATCGACATCGATCTTGCCGCCGGTAATACGGCCCGCGCTCACGGATTCACCGACCCATTCGCGCGCGCCCGGGGCTACGAATTTTGGCCAGATGAGCTTCAGGAAGGCGACTGGCATAGGGCTGATCTCGCCGGTCATGCGCAGGGCGGGCGACCCGGGCGCGTCGATGACTTCGCCCTCCAGATCAATGAACGCATCGGCCGCCTGGATGCGGAAGTTGTCCAGCGTGATACGCTCGCCGCCATCGAGGATCTGGCCGCGAGCGGCCATGCCGTCCATCGGGATCGAGGGCAGGCCGAACTGTTCTGCGGCCAGGGCAATGTCCGTCGTGCCGAAACTGTATGTCCATGACCTCGGCGCGTCGGCTGGCGCTCCCTCCGGACGCGGCACCGCGGACATGTTGCCGGCCAGCGTCAGCACGCTTTCACCCCAGCGCAGCGTTGACGGCTTCAGCGAGAAGCGCCCGGCCTGTTCGGAATAGGTGAAGCGAAGCGCGCCACCGTCGATCCCCGCCGCCTCATTGTCATTCCAGGGGGCATAGAGCCGGCCAGCCCCAAGCGTGAATTCACCACTTGCCGACGTGATCCGTCCATCGGCGGTCATCTCCGCGCTCACCGCCGCCGTCACCGGCAGGTCGAGACTGCGCAGGGTCGAGAGCATGGCAAATTCCGTGCCCAGTTCGCGTGGCACGAGGTTTTCGACACGCAAGCCCAGCGACAGGTTTTCATAGCCATCGAGCTGGGCAACCTCGAAGGTCATGTCCCAGGCGCGTTCGTCGCTGCCGACCGTGGCGCGTCCCGTGAGCGCGCTCTGGCGCTCGCGCCGCTCCAGATCGACCTCGAGCGCGCGCACGCGCCAGCGCGTCACGCGGTCCTCGCGCGCAACGAAGAATTCTGCGTCGCGGATGCCGAAGCTGCTGAGATAGGACGCGTTGTCTTCACCCGCGCCAAGGTCGTTGAACAGTTGATTGATAGCGGGGGCGAGAGCAATAGTGCGTTCGCCGCCACCTTGCCCGTCGAGGCTTATGCCTGGTCCGGTCTCGCGCCGCGGGGCGCTCGCGCTGGTGCCTGCATCCACCGTCAGGGACAAGCCGTCACCCCTGGTGACGTGGAGAAGTACCCGCGGCCCGATCAGGTCCACGCTTCCTGCGGCCAGCTTGCCGACCATCAACGCGCTCGCGCTGAGGCCAACCGAGGCGAACGGGGCTTCCGCGACCACAACGCCGCCCGGATCGTAAAGCCGCACGGTCTTGAGGCGAAATTCGATGCCGCCGCCATCCGACAGGCGCACAACGGCATCGTCGATCTCGATGCTGGTCCCGCGCAACTGGCTGTTGACCGACTTTTCCACGGGCTCGACCAGGAACGCCATGGAGATCGGCCCTTGGCTCAGACGCCCGTAAACCAGCACAAGCGCCACGAGGCCCACAACGATGAGGCCGGTGCAGATCTCCAGCGAGAGCCGCCCGCAGCGCTTGCAGGCCTTGCTAAACCGCGCCCGCGCGGGCTGGGGCACCCGCAGGACGAGGTCGCGTGTTCCCGAATTGATGCGCGCAAGCTGGCGCCCGGCGGGGCTCGTAAGTTCGCGGCATGTGTCGAGTGCGCGCCGGAACCGCCCTTGCCTGTGCTGGTCGTTCATCCTGCGTCCATGCCGGTGATTGGCCGCCGCCGGTAGCGGCTGCAAACTGTCGCTGCCCCCGGTTGGGGGCTTGCGCCGCCGCGCCAAATGCGCTTTCAAAAACGCACAGCGTTACTCACGAAAGTTGTCAAATTGTTTCAAGGCTAAAAAACGACAAAAGGAAGGCATGGCGATGGTGAGCGAAGGTGACAAGGCCCCCGGTTTCGCGCTTCCGCGCGATGGCGGCGGCAACGTGAGCCTTGACGAATTCAAGGGCCAGCCGGTGGTGCTCTACTTCTATCCCAAGGACGACACGTCGGGCTGTACGAAGGAAGCCGTCAATTTCAGCGCCATGGCGGATGAATTTGCGGCCGCTGGCGCGCAGATCATCGGCGTGTCGCCCGACCCGGTCAAATCCCACGACAAGTTCAAGGCCAAGCACGACCTCAAGGTGACGCTGGCCTCGGACGAGGAAAAGTCGGTGCTGGAAGCCTATGGCGTTTGGGCCGAGAAAAAGATGTATGGCAAGACCTATATGGGCGTCGAGCGCTCCACCTTCCTGATCGGCAAGGACGGCAAAATCGCCAAGGCCTGGCGCAAGGTGAAGGTGCCGGGCCACGCCGAGGCGGTCCTGGAGGCGGTCAAGGCGCTTTAGGGGCCGGCAGCAGACGCGTGGGCGGATTGTTCCGCAACACGCCAACAAATTCCGTAAAAAATTACCCGAATTGACAGAAGTTAACCCATGACACGGATGCTTGATGTGGCTAAGCTGCGCGCCGTCGTCGCGGAGACGAGCGTCCTGCGTTAGTCACGCTGACCAGCGTGGACATGGACCGCGGGCCGGCCACAAGAGCGTGGTTTCCGGTCGGGGCCGGCGATCGATCTGTGATGCTCTGGCGCAGGGCCGTCGGCCCGATGCCTTGATCAACCGGTGCCTAGGGACGGGGGGCATTTCGCTGCGCGTTCGGCCGATGACGGAACGTGCGTTTCACGAGATACAGTAGAAATGAAAGCTAGAGAACGCCATGAGTAACTCTGAGCAAAAGCCGATTCTCAAGACCACGAGCAAAGCCGCAGCAAGCCCGCAGCCTCAGCAGTCGGGGCCGCAGCAGCAGCCGAGCAATCCGATGTCCGGTCCCCAGGGGGCGCCGGTGCCCACCCGCAGCCCGGGCGCGCGCACGGGAGATCGCGTTGCGCCGTCGATTATCGGCGAGGACCTGTCCATTACCGGCAACGTGATCTCCAAGGGCGAGGTGCAGGTCGACGGGCAGATCGAGGGCGATGTGCATTGTGGCTCCCTGATCGTCGGCGAAAAGGCCGAGATCACCGGCGGGATCGTTGCCGAGGATGTCGTGGTGCGCGGTCGCGTGATGGGCTCTGTGCGCGGCGTGCGCGTGACCATGCAGGCCAGCTCGCATGTCGAGGGCGACGTGTTCCACAAGGCGCTGGCGATCGAGCAGGGCGCGTTCTTCGAGGGCAAGTCGCGGCGGGCGGAAGATCCGATCGCAACAGCGCCCAAGCTGGAGACGCCGCAGGTCTGAGGGCGCATGGCTCAGGGGTGATGGCGCAGCGTGCGCCGCGGCGGGTAATGGCTCGCCGCCATCTGCTATTTATGCTATCGTTCTTGGATGAGTGTGTTGCGTCCAATGATCGTTTGTGCCGCCGTGTGCCTGATGGTTGCCGGCGGCCCCTCCGTGCAGGCCAGCGAAGACGCCTCAGACGGAAGTTCTCCGGGCCAGTTGACCCGTGGCGAGCGTCTCGACCGGCTCCTGCAAGAGTTGAAGAACTCCGATAATCCGCTGCTTGCCACACAAGTGGCCAATGAAGTTCGCAGGCTTTGGGCGCAGGCCCCTGATGCCGAGGGCCAGAAGACCATGAACGCGATCTTCGAGGCCCGGCGCGCGCGCAGGCAACGTGAGGCGCTGGCGCTCACCGAAGCCATAACACAGCGTCTGCCCGGATATGCCGAAGGCTGGAACCAGAAGGCCACCGTGCTGTTCGAAATGGGCCGTTACGATCGCTCACTCGAAGCGGTGGAGGAGACGCTGGAGCGCGAGCCGCGTCATTTCGGAGCGCTGGCGGGCAAGGGCGTGATCTTGTACCGGCAGGGACGCGTGCGGCTTGGGCAAAAGGCGCTGCGCCGCGCGCTTAAGATTCATCCGTTTCTTGCCGAACGGCGCCTGCTGGTGGAGCCGCCGGGCGACCCGATCTGATCCCCAGATGTCGATGGCAGCCTGAGACACCGATCAAAGGCTTGATCGCGCAGCGCGGATCGCCCAGTGTCTAGCGGATACGGCGGCCCGGCCGCTTGGTTCCACATTGACGCGGCCGCGCCAGCGGCGAGCGACGCCCAGCGGCAGGTTTCATGACGATCCATTTCCACGAGCGCGATCTTCCCGACGGCCTCGATCTCGGCGCGAGCGTTGCCATCGACACCGAAACCATGGGGCTGGAGCCGCGCCGCGACCGGCTGTGCCTGGCCCAGCTTTCAGCCGGCGACGGCACCGCGCATCTGGTGCGCTTTAACCCCGGCGAATACGCCGCGCCCAACCTGAGGCGTCTGCTGGAGAACCGATCGGTGCTCAAACTGTTCCATTATGGACGCTTCGACATCGCGGTGATGGCGCATTATCTCGGCACGCTCGCAGCGCCGGTCTACTGCACCAAGATCGCGTCGCGCCTGATCCGCACCTATACCGACCGCCACGGACTGAAGGACCTCTGCCGCGAACTCATCGGCGTGGAAATTTCCAAACAGCAACAGATTTCGGACTGGGGGGCGGCACATCTCAGCGAAGAGCAGATGGCCTACGCGGCCTCGGACGTGTTGTATCTCCACGCGTTGAAGGACAAGCTCGACGCGCTGCTGGTGCGGGAAGGCCGCGCCGATATAGCGCAGGCCTGCTTCGACTTTCTGCCGACGCGCGCCCGCCTCGACCTGCTCGGATGGGCCGAGCGCGATATTTTCAGCCATTCCTGAGCAGCGACGCCGTGGTTGTGAGCCGCAAGCCGCCTGTCCAACTGTCAACATATTCATGATCTCGTATGCTGGCCAATCACAGCGCAGCGGTGTCTTGAGGGGTGCATGTCGATTGAAGCCGATCACGCGGGCCACTCGCGCGGCAGCCATGCGGACTTGAGGCTTGGTCTTTCACCGGACGAACGAGCGCGCGCCTTCCGCGCGGCCCGGCGGCATTCCATAGCCGTCAAGGTGCTAAAGCTGGGCCTGCCGCTGGCGGCGCTGGGCGTTATCAGCCTGTATTTTGTCCCGTCGCGGTTGTCCTTTGACGTCGGCGAGGCGACCGCATCGCTGGACAGTGTCGCCGTCGAATCAGGCAACCTGAAAATGGTGAACCCCAAACTGTCTGGCGTTCACCCGGAATACGGCCGTTATGAAATCCGCGCAGAAACCGCGACGCAAAAAGTGACGAGCCCCGAGCAGGTGAACCTGAATGAGATTTCCGGGACGCTGGTATCGCCCGAAGGCGACACCACGCGCTTGTCGGCGCTCAGCGGTTTGTTCGACACCAAGGCCAGGCAACTCACGTTCCAGGACGGCCTCTCGATCGATGGGCGCGCCGGCCTGTCAGTGGAGATGCGCTCGGCGACCATTCACTTCACCGACCAGCTCATCGTATCGGACGAGCCTGTCGCCATGCAGTTTCGTGGCAGCCGGATCACCGCCGATAGCCTGCGGTTCGAGACCGGTAATGCGCGGGCGGTGTTCACAGGGGGCGTGAAGGTCAGCCTGGAACCGGGAAAGGAAACAGATAATCCATGAGATGCGCGTTTGGATCGAACGTCGCCGGATACATGACGGGGTGTGGCGTCGCGGGTCTTGTCGTGCTTGCCCTCGTCACGAGCGCATGGGCCGTGCCGGCGGCTGCGCAGGGCATTGGCAGCAGCTTTGAGACCTATCAGGCGAATACCGACGCGCCGATTGACATCGAGGCCGATGTTCTGGAGGTGGACGACAAGCAGAAGCAGGCGGTCTTCAAGGGCAACGTCGTGGCGCAGCAGGCTGGCTTTTCGCTGAAGGCGAAGGAGCTTGCCGTGTATTATGCGGGCCAGCCCAGCAGTGATATCGCATCGGCGAATGCAGGCGGGGGCGGCGCGGATGGCCGGATCAGGCGCATTGAGGCCAAGGGCAAAGTGCTGGTCAAAACCAAGGACGAGCAAAGCGCGACGAGTGAGTGGGCCAATTTCGACGTCGAGCAGCAGGTTGTCACCATCGGCGGCAATGTCGTGCTCTCGCAGGGCGAGAATGTCCTGCGCGGCGACCGGCTGGTGATCGACCTGCAGAGCGGCAAGAGCCGGTTTGAAGTCGCTGGGGAATCGGGCAAACAGCGCATTCGCGGCCTCTTCCAGCCCAAGCAGGATTGACGTCGCGTCCCGCAAATTTTGCCACGGCCGCGCGCTGGAGTATGGTACCTTACACGCGCTTTTACTATCGCTCGATCGGGGACGCGAAAGACCGCTCATGGCCTTTATTGAACGGCGCCGACAGCCAGCGCCCCCGCCGCAACGCCCGGCAAGACGGCCGCGTCCAGCCGCGCCCGCTCCAGCGCCCGCGCCGCAGCCCGATGTTGGGCCGGGCGGCACGCTCGAAGCGGAGGGGCTGACCAAGAGCTTCAAGAGCCGCCAGGTCGTGCGCGGCGCGACGCTGAACATTCGCCGCGGCGAAGCGGTGGGACTGCTCGGGCCGAACGGCGCGGGCAAGACCACGGTCTTTTACATGATTACCGGTCTTATCCCCGCGGATACCGGGCGGATCGTGATCGACGAGCATGACGTCACGCGCCTGCCGATGTATCGCCGCGCCCGGCTTGGCATAGGCTATCTGCCGCAGGAAGCATCGATTTTCCGCGGCCTGACGGTGGAAGAGAACATCCGCGCGGTGCTTGAGATTGTCGAGCCGAACAGGAAAGCGCGCAAGGAGCAGCTTGATGCGCTACTCGAAGAGTTCCGCATTACCCGGCTGCGCAAATCCCCGGCGATAGCGCTGTCGGGCGGTGAACGCCGCCGCGTCGAGATTGCCCGCGCGCTGGCCAGCCGGCCATCCTACATGCTGCTTGATGAGCCCTTCGCAGGCATCGACCCGATCGCGATTGGCGATATCCGTAATCTGGTGCACCATCTGAAAAGCCGCGGCATCGGCGTGCTCATCACCGACCATAACGTGCGCGAGACGCTTGAGTTGATTGACCGCGCGTACATCATCTACGAGGGTCAGGTGTTGATCGAGGGCACGCCGGACGAAATCATTGCCAATGAGGAAGTTCGCCGGGTCTATCTCGGCGACCAGTTCTCGATGTAACCTGCACCACGGTACCGCGTTCAAGGAGTGAGCCGAACAATGGCGCTCAGATTGGAGCTGAAGCCCAGCCAATCGCTCGTCATGACGCCGCAATTGCAGCAGTCCATCAAGCTGCTGCAACTCTCCAATCTTGAACTCGCTTCCGTGATCGACAAGGAATTGGCGGAAAACCCGCTGTTGCAGCGTGCCGAGGAGGCGGAGACCGAGACACCGCCAGAGCCGGTACGTGAAGCCGGTTATGGCGTCGCGGATGCCGGCTCCACGGAGCCGCCGAGATCAACGCTCTCACGCACGGGCCCGACCGGCGAGCCGCCGCCAAGCGATTTCGCGCCGCCTGAGACGCCGAGTTTGCGCGCACATCTTGAGGGGCAGCTCAACCTGGCGGTCGCCAGCGCGAAGGAGCGGATGATCGGGCTGAACCTGATCGACCTCGTTGATGAGACCGGCTATATGCGCGGCGACACCGCGCGGGTTGCAGAGCGGCTGAATGTGCCCGAGGCCGATATATTGCGCGTGCTGGAGTTATTGCACAGCTTCGACCCCGCAGGCGTGGGCGCGCGCGACCTGGCGGAGTGCCTGGAGCTTCAGCTGCGCGAACAGGGCCGCTTTGACCCGATGATCGCCAAGCTGCTCGGCCATCTTGATCTGATCGCAGCGCAGGACCTGCCCCGGCTGGCACGCATGTGCGACGCGGAGATCGAGGATGTTCGCGAGATGATCGCGGAGATCCGGCAGCTGAACCCCAAGCCCGGTCTGCGCTTTGGCGGCGCGCCGGTGGCGCAGATCACCCCGGACGTTTCCGTGCGTGCGCGCAGCGATGGCACATGGCATGTCGAGTTGAACGCGGAGACGCTGCCGCGCTTGCTTGTCGATCGCGCTTATTTTTCCACCGTGCGCGCGCAGGCCAGCCGGGATGATCGTGTGTTTCTCGGTGAGTGCCTGAGCGCGGCGAACTGGCTGGTCAAGAGCCTTGATCAGCGCGCGCGCACGATCCTGAAGGTCGCCGAGGAAATCGTGCGCCGCCAGGAAGGGTTCCTGCGCCACGGCGCGGAATATCTGCAGCCGATGACGCTGCGCGATGTCGCCGGCGAGATCGACATGCACGAGTCGACCGTCAGCCGGGCGAGCGCGCATAAATACATGGCGACGCCGCGCGGGCTGTTCGAATTCCGGTATTTTTTCACCTCTGCCGTCGCTGCGGCGGATGGGGCGTCAGCGCATTCGTCCGAGGCCGTGCGCCACCGCATCAAGCAACTGGTCGATGCCGAGACCCCGGACGCCGTGTTATCGGATGACCAGATCGTCGCCGCGCTGCGCGCCGCTGGCATAGATATTGCTCGTCGTACCGTAGCCAAGTACCGCGACTTGATGCGCATCCCGTCCTCGCGCGAGCGCCGCCGCGCGAAAAAGCTGGATGTGATGCAGTCTGGCTAGGCAGGCGCGGTAAAAATAAATCCGCGGCGACATATTGCGCGCAAGCTTATGTGTGACGACGTCGGAGGTGTTGATTTGACTCCGGTCTGGGCCTTGGCTACCGTCCGCCAACGATTTCGAGGAGCATTACCTGTCATTGACGCCCACGTTTCAGCGCGCCGATGGGCGAGAGCAGCGGCGGAGATGCAGCGTCTCCGCGTGCTAGATAGGCCCTGCGACGTGACGCGGCCTTGCAGCAAGGTTAAACTGCAGTTGGACGTGTCTACCAGAGCAAAGCGCGACGCGAGGCGGATCGACCTGTCGCCTGAACCGACTTGCCGCGTAAATCCGCGGCAGCCATCGCCGACCCGAAACCGGTGCGGCGCCAAGCATGCAAAACGAGCGCAGATGAAGCCTGGCGCCACGCCCGCGTTGCGGGACAATTGAAGGGAATGACCATGGATCTCAGCGATCTGATCTCACCCGACGGCATTATCCCGGCTCTCAAGGCCAACAGCAAGAAGCAGGTGCTGCAGGAGATTGCGAAAAAGGCCGCCCAGATGACGGGCCTGGCTCAGCGCGATATCTTCGATACGCTGTTGCAGCGTGAGCGGCTTGGGTCGACGGCCACGGGTAACGGTATCGCCATTCCTCATGGAACCATTCAGGGGTTGGAGCGGGTGACTGTCCTGTTCGCGCGGCTGGAAAAGCCTGTGGAGTTCGAAGCGATCGACGAGAAGCCAGTCGATCTGGTGTTTCTGCTGCTGGCTCCGGAACGCGCCGGCGCCGATCATCTGAATGCGCTGTCACGGATTTCGCGCCTGCTTAGCAAGGCCAATGTCGCGCAGAAGCTGCGGGCATCGTCGGATCGCGACACGCTTTATGCGCTGCTGACCGAGCCGATCGCGTCGCACGCGGCCTGATAAAGCGCGTAGAACCAGACATGCAAAAAGGCGGCCCGAGAGCCGCCTTTTCTATTGGCTTTATTGACTGGGAATGGCCCGCCGCGCGTAACGGCGGGCCTGTGTTTTACGCCGTAGCGGCGGCCTTGCCGCGGGGCTCGGAGTACAGTCCCTTGAACAGGGCGAAGCACGCCAACAGCAGGATCACCGCGAACGGGAAGCCGGTTGAAACCGCCGCCGCCTGCAACGCGCCGAGGCCGCCGCCGATCAGCAACGCGATCGCCACAAGACCCTCGAAGGTGCACCAGAAGATGCGCTGGGACACGGGGGCGTTGACCTTGCCGCCGGCCGTGATCGTGTCAATGACCAACGAACCGGAGTCCGACGAGGTCACGAAGAACACGATGACCAGCACAACGCCGATGAACGAAGTGATCATGGCCAGGGGTAGACCGTTCAGCATCTCGAACAGCTTGAGCGGCAGCGCGGCATCGGCGATTTGGGTCATGCCGGCGTCTTCGATCAGACTGATCGCAGTGCCGCCGAACGCGGTCATCCACAGCACCGAGACGATGGTCGGGACCAATAGAACGGCGATCATGAACTCGCGCACCGTGCGGCCCCGGCTGACGCGGGCGATGAACATGCCCACGAACGGTGACCAGGAGATCCACCAGGCCCAGTAGAACGAGGTCCAGCCCTGACGGAAGTTGTCGTCACTACGCCCGACCGGGTTTGACAGCGGGATCACTTCCTGGCCGTAGGCCACCAGGTTGTTGATGAAGCCGCTCGCCACGGCGGCCGCGCCGCCGGCAAAGATGACGAAGAAGAGCAGGACGCCGGCCACCATCATATTGATTTCCGACAGCACCTTCACGCCGCCATCCAGACCGCGCAGCACGGAGATGAGGGCCACGGCGGTGATCGCAATGATCAGGACGACCTGGGCATTGATCGAGTTTGGCAGGCCAAACACGAACTCAAGCCCTGCATTGGCCTGCTGCGCCCCGAAGCCCAGTGACGTGGCGAGCCCGAAGAGCGTGGCAAACACGGCCAGAATGTCTATGAGATGGCCGGGCCAGCCCCAGATACGCTCGCCGAAGATGGGATAGAACAACGACCGGATGGTGAGCGGCAGCCCCTTGTTGAAGGAGAACAGCGCGAGGCCGAGCGCCACAATGGCATAGACCGCCCAAGGGTGCAGACCCCAGTGGAAGATCGTGGCAGCCATGCCCAGCCGTCTCGCTTCTTCCGGGTTGCCCGCCGCGCCCGCGAGCGGCGCCCAGCTATCCGCGCTTCCCGCACCTTCGGCGACCGACGAGTTGTAGTGCGAGATCGGCTCACTGACGCCAAAGAACATCAGCCCGATACCCATACCGGCTGCGAACAGCATCGAGAACCAGCCGACGTAGCTGTAATCAGGCGTAGCGTCCCGACCGCCCAGCCGCACGCTGCCGATCGGCAACAGAATGCAGGCGAGGCACACCAGCACGAAGATGTTGCCGGCGGACAGGAAGAACCAGTCCAGGTTCGAGGTCAAAAACTTTCGCATGCTGTCGAATGCGGGGCCGGCGCTTTCCTGAAAGATAATAGTCAGAAAGACGAAAGCGACGACGACGAGACCCGATACGAGGAAAACCGGGTTGTGAATATCCAGACCAAAAGGCCCGATCCTTGGTCTGATATTATCTTGACCGATCTGGTACTCAGTATCGATAATATCTGACGGTCCTTCGGGCGAAGGCACGGCTTCGACATCGGTGTCAGTAGTCAATGTTCTTCCCCTGTCCTGTTTTTGGTTCACGCTCTCTAAGTTGTGGCCCGCGACGCTAGCCTAGCGCACGATGAAAACCGACACATCTGTGTGCGACGCAACCGAACCACCGTGCGATGGCCAGATATAATCGGTGATGTTGGGGATATGCGATTGCATCACCACGAGATCGGCACCGGTTTCGCCAACCGCCTTGATCAGCGTATCGTTGATATCGATTGCGGGATCATGGCTAGAATAAGCTTTCGCGGAGGCCTGATGGCCGTGTTTGCTGGCCTGTTCCTCGGCGAAAGCTTCAAGTTTCTGCGCGAATTCTGCTGGGTTGTGTGCAACCGGGCTGGGTGTTTCTGGTGTCACGCCGACATATGTGACGGGACTTCCATAATGTTTGGCCAGATCAGCCGCAGTCTGCAAAGCCTTCTGCAAATGTTCGGCATGTGTCAGATCCACGGGAACCATTATCTGCTTATACAACGGGGCCTCCTTGTTTCGTCTCCGTTTTCTTCACGAAAAGGCCGCTTGCGCGGGCTTATTTCTTGACGCAAGACACTGCGCGTCATTACCGCACCCTTGGAACGCTAGCATGTCATATTCCTGTTAGCTAGCTCCATTAACGACAAAGATTTCGATATAAACGCTCTCTGGCTCCCACTAAAGCGAGCGCACAATGATGTAAAGCCCGAGGAGCATCATCGCGTAGAGCAGCACGCGGCGGAATAACCGGTCAGACAGCCGCTTTCCAAGCCGCTTGCCGAGTTCCATCCCGATGAGCGCGGGCACAAGCGCGGCTGTCGATACCGCCAGCGTCTGCGCCGTGACGCGGCCGATTTGCCCCAGCGCGAGCGCCAGCATCAGGGCACACGCGCCGAACAGCATACCCATCACCGGCACGAGATCCTCGCGCGCCAGCCCCAACGATTGCAGGAACAGCACGCCCGGCACGATGCTTGACCCGGTCATGCCGGTGATCATGCCTGTCGCCGCGCCGCAGACCGCCCCGATCCACCCCTCGCGCGCCGGCGGGATGCGTAGCCGGAACCGGGCGAGGCTGGCAATCGCATAAATGATGAGCACAACGCCAAGCACCGCCGACAAAAGCGCGACATCAACCAGCGTGAGCATCGCCGCGCCAGGGATCACCATGACGACGGCCGTCGCCAGGAACAACCAGTGCCGCTTAACCGCGGCGACGGGGTGGGGGCTGTAAGCCGCTTGCCAGATGTTGGTGACGCATGTGGGGATAACGATGAGCGCAAGGCCGTTGCTCAGGCCCAGCGTGGCGGTGAGCAGTGCGATGCTGATCGATGGCAGGCCGAGGCCAACCACGCCTTTGACTATCCCGGCCAGGAGGAATATCCCGCCAATCAGCGCGAGTTCTGAAGGGGTGAACATCCGCTCCCGACCCGCGCGGCGCGATTAGCGCGCCGTGTTCTGTGCGGCGGCTGGGCGTTTGCCGGGCAGCGGTGCGGGCGGGCGCGGCGCGGCGTTAAGCAGTTCCGGCCGGTATTCAAAATGCAGCGTGTCGTAGTGGTACCACTTGCCGCCCCAGATGAAGCCGTGCTGCTCGAAAATCTCGACGATCTCCCAGGGGATGCGGTTGCGATGGGTAAGGGGCTCATCAGGCTCCGGGTTGCTCCAGCGCCAGTAATCGCCGTATTTCGCATTGATATCGACGGCTGCGCCAAAGGCATGAACGCTGAAGCGGTCGGTGCCGGCGATCGTGCGGCAATGATACGTGCCGGCGCTGGGGCGCAGGTATTTCATGAAGCGCCGTGGCAGCTTGTCGAGTTGAGCGGACACGTCGCGCAGCGCATCCGCGACGCCGTTGACGCGGGTCACACGCAGGGTTTTTCCGTAGTTGTCCGGCAGCCAGACGACTTTAGCCAGTTGCCCGCGCACGCTTGCCTTTTCGCTCTTGCAATCACCATACATCTTCGTGAAGAACGGCTCATATCGCACGCGGCCAGGATCGACATTCTCCATCGGCGGCACGCCGCGAAGGCCGCGCGGGTATTCCACGTAAAACTGGTCTTCGAGATCAGGGTCGGTGAGTCGCTGCTTGAAGTCCTTGTCGCGCCCGTCATCAAAGGTCATGCGCGTGCCATCGCGCCAGATGATGGCGTTGTCTTCGTAGCCACTAAGGAACTCCGGATAGGCAGCCACGAGCCGGCGCATCAACCGCTCGTTGCGGGTGGGCTCGGGTGGTTTTTTGGTCTCGACGGGCGCGGGCGCGATCGAGGCGGGGTCGCGCTCGACCGGCTCCGAATCGTCGGGCGCGCGGTTCTCAGCGGGCGCTTCCGTGGCGCTCTGGGGATCGTTCTGAGGCGGGCGGGGGGCGTCAACCAAGCTGGCCGTTTGCGACGCGATGCGCGCTTCAGCCGTGCGCGTGGGTTTAACCGCCTCGCGTTCGGCTTCCGCGGGCGCCGGTTCGCGCGCGGACTTCGCGGCCGCCAGCGCGATCAGCGAGATGAACAGCAGATGGGTCAGCCCTGATGCGACGGTTCCGATTTTCACAAGCTTGCCTTGATTGTGCTGCAGTTCGCTGATGCATACGAAACGTTAACGGCCGGAAGATGTTGATGCGGTGCGGGTGCGTCTTGCGGGATGCGACTCGCGACAGCCCCATGGCCGGCCAAGCCCTTAACACAAAAGCAAAGATGGTGGGAATAATGACAAAACCCGGTTTTGGAATTGCAGCCGCGTGCCTGTTTGTTTTGGCCTCGACAGGGGCGGCCTTCGCGCAGACGGCGGACGAGCCGGAGACCGGCAACGGCCAGCAGACTGAGATGATGGAGGGCTCCGACATGGATGCCGGTTCCGACATGGATGCCGGCATGGAGCCAGCCGACGATGGCATGGACGAAGCCCGTG
>CAYFVF010000002.1:0-7291 GCA_964346335.1 uncultured Hyphomicrobiaceae bacterium | reverse complement strand
TCCGACATGGATGCCGGCATGGAGCCAGCCGACGATGGCATGGACGAAGCCCGTGATCCCGCCGCGCCCCAGACGGGTGAGACTGACGGCGACATGATGGAACCTCAGGATTCGGAGATGGCCGAGCCGGGGGACGAATCTGCGCCCGAGGACACCGGCCCAGCCGACATGATCTCCGACAGTTCCGAGCGCGCGTTGGTCGAAGCCGATGTCGCGGACCTGTCTTGTGAAGAGTTGTGGATCGCGCGCAACGAGATTTTCGATCGCAACGGCTATTGCTTCCGCAGCGAGCGCGGACAGTCCTATTTTGACAATTCCGATTGCAGCTCGGATTCGCAGGACATCCTCTCCGAGCTTGAATGGAGCAATGTCGATCTCATCAAGAGCGTAGAAGCCGACAAGCAGTGCAACTAGCTTGCAAGCTTTGCAGGACGTGCGGGCGGCCGGCGATTTGAAGCCGGTCGCCTGATTGCGTTGGCGCGCCACTCGACTTTCGGCGCAGACACAAATGCTTTACCTTTACATCGAACCGGGTAGAGTGATTTTCCGGATGCGATAGCGCGCTTACGGGCGGGCGCGGCCACGGAGCGAGCGCCCCGCGACCAGCGCGTGCGCCATGGCGTCAGCTCTGCCGGCGTCATGAAACGCAACAAATCAGAGGTGTTTTTTTGTGAGTGAAGGGGCACAGGAGCGCAAGCCCAACGGTCAACCCGACGGCATCGAAAAGGCTGCGGTGCCAGGCGCCCGATCTCCACAAACCAAGCGCCGCCGTGGCGTGCGCGACTTGTCGCCGGATGAACACGTTTATGCCGCGCTCGACCTCGGCACCAACAATTGCCGCTTGCTGGTCGCGCGCCCCTCGCGGCGCGGGTTCATCGTCGTGGACGCCTTCTCGCGCGTCATCAAGCTGGGCGAGGGCATCACGCAAAGCGGGGAACTCTCCGAAGGCGCGATGACGCGCACCATCGAGGCGTTGAAGGTCTGCGCGGACAAGATGATCCGCCGCGGCGTGCAGCGTTCGCGCCTGATCGCGACCGAAGCCTGCCGCGTGGCGCGCAATGCCGATGAATTCATCATGCGCGTGCGCGAGGAAACCGGGCTGGACCTGGAAATCATCGACCGGGAGACAGAAGCGCGGCTGGCCGTCAGCGGGTGCGCCTCCCTGATCGACCGGCGCAGCGATAGCGCGCTGGTGTTCGATATTGGCGGCGGATCCTCGGAGTTGATCCTGCTGGATTTGCGCTGCCTCGCCGATGACCACAAGCGCCGCCCGCATGACCGGCTGTGGGCGCAGGAATGTGTGGTGGCGTGGACCTCGCTGCCGGTCGGCGTTGTTACGCTGGCAGAGAAATTTGCCGGGCAGCCGATGGACCAGGCGACCTTCGAGGCGATGGTGGTCGAGGTCCACAAGGCGCTGCGCGATTTCGATGCGGAGCATGGCGTGGCGCGGCGTATCGCGGACTGCAACGCGCATTTGCTGGGCACATCGGGCACAGCCACGACTATCGCAGGCATCCATCTCGGGCTGGAATATTATGATCGCCGCCGCGTCGACGGCTGTTGGCTGAGCGCGGAACAGGTGCGCGCGGTCTCGGAGCGGCTCACCGCCATGAAGCACGAAGAGCGGGTGCGACAGGCGTGCATCGGGCGCGAGCGTGCCGATCTCATCATTGCCGGCGCTGCGATTCTCGAGGCGCTGTTGCGCGCATGGACCTGCGAGCGGTTGCGGGTCGCCGATCGCGGCCTGCGTGAGGGCATCCTCGCCACGCTGATGGCCGAAGACGGCGTTCACGACCTCTGGCGCAGACGCGCGCGACACTACCGGCGCAAGTGAATTGGACCGTCGCGAGCGATTTTTCACGCCGGGCAGCATCCAGGCTTGATCATGGCACGCAAGCAATCCGGCAAGGGCGGAGCCGCGGGCAGAGGCCGGCGCGACATGAGCGTGCGCGTCAAGACGGCGCGCGGGCGCAAGACCTCCTCCACGCGTTGGCTCCAGCGCCAGCTCAACGATCCTTACGTCGCGGCCGCAAAACGCGAGGGCTATCGCTCCCGCGCGGCCTACAAGCTCATCGAGATCGACGACAAGCATTACCTGCTTCGCCCCGGCGCGGTGGTGGTGGACCTTGGCGCGGCGCCGGGCGGCTGGACACAGGTAGCGGCTCAACGCGTGATGCCCGGCGGCACGGTGATCGCCATCGACCTGCTGGAGATGCCGGGCTTGCCCGGCGTCACCGTCTTGCAGGGCGACTTCCTGGAGGACAACGGGCTTGAGGCGGTCAATAGCGCCTTGGCGGGAGCGCGCGCGGATCTGGTGCTGTCCGACATGGCGCCGTCGGCCACGGGGCATCGCCAGACCGATCACCTGCGCACTGTTGCGTTGGCCGAGGCCGCGCTGGATTTTGCGCTTGGCGTTCTCGCGCCGGGGGGCGCGTTCCTTGCCAAGGTGTTTCAGGGTGGCGCGGAGAAAGACATGCTCGATAGCCTGAAACGCGCTTTCGCGGCCGTGCGTCACGTCAAACCACGCGCCTCACGGCCGGAATCTCCAGAAACCTACGTGCTGGCGACGGGCTTCCGTGGCATGTCTGCCCACGCGGCTTCCAAACCTTGAACACGGGGGGCGCGAACCGCTTTGCACTTTCAGGTGAAAGTGATAAGACATTTCGCAGGCAGTGGAGGCGGCAAACGGGTGTGCCGAAGCCAAATCGGGGCAAAAGATTAGTGTGGAGCGTGTGGGACAATGAGTGAGTCTGTCATCGGCGAAGATCTGACAATCATCGGCAACGTCACGTCGAAGGGAAACCTGAAACTCGACGGCAAGCTTCAGGGCGATATGCATTGCGCCTCGCTTATCGTCAGCGAGAAGGGGCGCATCGACGGCGGCATTGTTGCCAATAACGAGGTGATCGTTTTCGGAAACGTGTCAGGCTCGATTCGTTCCAAGCGCGTGATGTTGCACGCGACCGCGCGTGTCGAAGGCGACATTTTCCACCAGGGTATCGGTATCGAGATGGGCACGCGCTATGACGGCACCCTCAAGTGGACCGATGATCCCAACGCGTTCGCCTTTGTCGGTGACGGCAAGGCCGAGCAGCCCGAAGGCGCCGCCCAGCACCAGAGCGCGGGCCAGGGCCAAGGCCACCAGGGGGCGCAGCAGCAGCCCGTGCAGCAGGCGCAAGCGGCTGAACAGCAGCATGACAGCGGCGGGCGTCGTATCCTGAGGCGGTAATAGCCGCCCATGCGGGCTTGCGATCGTTGACGTCGCGTACGATCTGTGTCTCACGAGGCAGCGATCGGTGGTCGCTCATTGCCTGACCTGGGCTAATACGCCGGCCCGGCGGCCCGCACACCTGTTGTGAAAGGAGTTGGCAGCGATGAAGCTGGCACTCACATTCGACGATGTTCTTCTGAAGCCACGCCACTCTAATGTGCTGCCGGCCGACGCGGATCTCTCGACCCACGTCACGGCCTCGATCCCGCTCAACATTCCGGTGATGTCCGCGGCGATGGACACCGTGACCGAAGCGCCGTTGGCGATCGCCATTGCAGCGGCTGGCGGGATCGGCGTGTTGCACCGGAACATGACGCCTGATGCGCAGGCGGATCATGTCCGCCAGGTCAAGAAATATGAATCCGGCATGGTCGTGAACCCGGTCACGATCTCACCGGACGCGCCGCTCTCCGAGGCGCTGGATCTTATGGGGCGCCACGCGATCTCGGGCATTCCGGTCGTCACGCCATCGCTCAATGGCGTGCGGGAAGGCCGGCTTGTCGGCATCCTCACCAATCGCGACGTGCGCTTCGCCGATGACCTCGCCAAACCCGTCTCCGCGCTGATGACCCGCGATAACCTCATCACCGTGAAGGACGGGGTGAGCACGGAAGAAGCCAAGCGCCTGCTGCACCTGCACCGCATCGAAAAGCTGCTGGTTGTGGACGACAATTATCACTGTATCGGCCTGATTACGGTCAAGGACATCGAAAAGGCGGTGCAGCACCCCGCCGCCTGCAAGGATGATCATGGGCGGCTGCGCGTCGCCGCCGCCACGACGGTCGGCGAGAACGGCTATCAGCGCAGCGCCACCCTGATCGAGGCGGGCGTGGATATGATCGTGGTCGATACCGCCCACGGCCACTCAGAGCGGGTGCTTGAGGCGGTGCGGCAGGTGAAAAGGCTGTCCAACGAAGTCCAGGTCGTCGCGGGCAACGTGGCCACGTCTGAAGGTGCTCAGGCGCTGATCGACGCGGGCGCGGACGCGATCAAAGTCGGGATTGGTCCGGGTTCGATATGCACCACGCGCGTTGTGGCGGGTGTCGGCGTGCCGCAACTCACCGCCATCCTTGATACCGTCGAAACAGCGTCGGGGCAGGGCATTCCCGTCATCGCCGATGGTGGCATCCGCTTTTCCGGCGACTTGGCCAAGGCGATCGCGGCGGGCGCAAGCTGCGTGATGATCGGCTCGCTCCTGGCTGGCACCGATGAAAGCCCCGGCGAGGTCTATCTGTACCAGGGCCGGTCGTACAAAGCCTACCAGGGCATGGGTTCGGTCGGCGCGATGGCCCGCGGCTCGGCGGACCGTTATTTTCAGCAAGAAGTGGGTGCACCGCTGAAGCTGGTGCCCGAGGGAATCGAAGGGCAGGTGCCTTACAAGGGGCCGGTCGCCAGCGTGTTGCATCAACTCGTTGGCGGCCTGCGCGCGGCAATGGGCTACACGGGCTGCGCTACCATCGCCGAGTTCCAGAGCGACGCGGAATTCATCCGCGTCAGCGGCTCAGGCGTGCGCGAGAGCCACACCCACGATGTCGCGATCACCCGCGAAAGCCCGAATTACCCGGGGCGTCTCGACTGAGACGGCGTTGCTCCCAGCAGAATGAAGGTCAACGGCCATGCAGCCCGGTGCCCGCTTGCTCGCGGCGATCGAGGTGCTCGACGAGGTCTTGCGCCGCCATCGTCCGGCCTCGCAGGCGCTGAGCGACTGGGGCCGGGCGCATCGCTTTGCCGGGGCGCGGGACCGTGCGGCGATCGGGAATATCGTGTTCGACGCGCTGCGCGGGCGCAGTTCGCTGGCGAGCTTGATGGGCGATGACACGCCGCGCGCGCTTGCGCTCGGGGTCATGGCGCATCGCTGGTCCGTGCCGCCCGGAGATGTTGCAGCGATGTGCGCCGGGGAACGCAACCCGGCTCCCCTGAGCGAGGCCGAACTGGCCGGGCTTTCAGCCGGCCTCGCCGAGGATGCGCCACCGTGGGTGCGCGGCGATTATCCCGAATGGCTGGATGCCGAATTGCACGAAGTGTTTGGCATGGATGCGCCGTCGCAGGCTGCGGCCCTGGCCGACCGCGCGCCGGTTGACCTGCGCGTCAACACGCTGAAGGCGGACCGGGGCAAGGTTGTGAAGGCGCTCGCGAAATTCGGTGCGCACGAAACGCCGTTATCGCCGATCGGTGTTCGTGTTCCAGCACGCGCGCGCGATGCGAAAGCGCCGAACCTGGAAGCGGAGGCCGCCCACGGCAAAGGCTGGTTCGAGGTGCAGGACGAAGGTTCGCAGATCGCGGCACTGCTGACGGGCACGCGCGCGGGCCAGCAGGTTGCGGATGTGTGTGCGGGCGCAGGCGGCAAGAGCCTCGCGCTCGCTGCGGCGATGCGCAACACGGGTCAGCTTTACGCCTACGATTCCGACAAGGTCCGGCTCCGCCCGATCTTCGAGCGGTTGAAGCGCGCGGGCGCGCGCAATGTTCAGGTGCTGCCGGCCGGAGAGACCGAGGCGCTGGAGACGCTGCGCGCGCGCATGGATGTCGTGCTGGTCGACGCGCCGTGTTCGGGTTCCGGCGCGTGGCGGCGCCGGCCGGATGCGAAATGGCGGCTGTCACCCGAGGCTCTGGCGAAGCGTCATGGCGAGCAGCGCGCGACGCTCGACACCGCGGCGGCACTCGTGCGCCCCGGCGGATACCTGGTCTATGTGACGTGTTCGGTCCTGCCGAGTGAGAATTCGGCTCAGGTGGCGCGCTTTTTACGGGACCACGCTGATTTTACGCCGGCACCTGTGGAGAGTGCCTGGGCCGCGCATCTGAGCGCGCCATTTCCCGGCAGCGCCGCGCCCGACGACGAAACCGGCGCGCTGTTGCTCACGCCCGCCAGTCATCGCACGGACGGCTTTTTCGTCGCCATCCTGGCGCGCGTGAGCTAGGCTTGAGCGAAGGAACTGGGGGATATCATGAGCGTGTTGAAAGCCGTTTTCGGCCTCGTTCTGATCGTTCTTTTCGTTGGCTTCGGCTACTGGATGTATGCGACCTACACCACCAAGACCGGGGACGACGCGATCTGGGCCGGTCTGAACGGGCTGATGCCTCAAACGCTTCAGCAGTGGGCGTGCGGCGAAGTCGAAATGCGCGTCGGCGGTGAAACAGCGCCGCAAAGCTGCGCGGCGTATTGGGATGCGCCCGGCGCGGAAGAAGCGGCGGCCCCGGGTGCCGAGACCGAGCTGGCCACGCCCGGCGCTGATGCGGACGTTGACACCGCGCCGGCTGATGCGACCGGCGTTCAGTGAATTGCGTGATCGTGCGGCTTGACCCGCCGTGCGGCGAGTGCTCTATCCGCCAGCAACACAAGAAGTCAGCGATCAGGCATCTCCGGGACTGAATGAGCGAAATCGTCCTCATCATCGACTTTGGCAGCCAGGTGACCCAGCTTATCGCCCGGCGGGTGCGTGAATCCGGCGTTTATTCCGAGATCGTACCGTTCACGGATGCTGAAAGCGCCATTTCCCGGATGCGGCCTAGCGCGATTATCCTGTCCGGCGGACCTGCGAGCGTCGGCGAGATGGGCACGCCGCGCGCGCCCGAATCCGTCTTCAGCGCGGGCGTGCCGGTGCTCGGCATCTGCTATGGCCAGCAGACCATGGTCGCCCAGCTTGGCGGGCAGGTCGCGGGCGCGGAACAGCGCGAGTTTGGCCGGGCGGAAATCACGCTGGAGACGGCCTCGCCACTGTTCGATGGGCTGGGCGATCCCAGGACGCGCCTACCGGTGTGGATGAGCCATGGTGACCGGGTCGACGCGCTGCCGCCCGGTTTCCATGTGATTGCGGCGACGCCGCATGCGCCGTTCGCGGCCATCGCGGATGAGACCCGGCGCTTTTACGGCGTGCAGTTCCACCCCGAGGTCGTTCACACGCCGCAGGGCGCGGCGATGCTGCGCAATTTCACCCACGAGATTGCCGGCTGCGCGGGCGGCTGGACCATGGCGCGGTTCCGGGATCAGGCGATCGCGCGCATCCGCGAGCAAGTGGGGCAGGG
>CAYFVF010000001.1:24020-30590 GCA_964346335.1 uncultured Hyphomicrobiaceae bacterium | reverse complement strand
TGCCGCGCTCCTGCTCCTGCTCCATCCAGTCCATCGTCGCGGCGCCGTCATGCACTTCGCCGATCTTGTGGCTTTTGCCCGTATAATAAAGCACCCGCTCGGTCGTCGTGGTCTTGCCGGCGTCGATATGCGCCATGATGCCGATGTTGCGGTAGTGTTGTAGCTGTGTTTCGCGTGCCATCGTGAAAGCGGCCTCGTATGCCCAAAAGTGTTACCAGCGATAGTGCGAGAACGCCCGGTTGGCCTCGGCCATGCGGTGCGTGTCCTCGCGCTTCTTGACGGCGGCGCCGCGGTTGTTCGCCGCATCGAGCAATTCACCGGACAGGCGCTCTTCCATCGTGTTTTCATTACGTCCGCGCGCGGCGGTGATCAGCCAGCGGATCGCCAGCGCCTGGCGGCGCTCCGGGCGCACCTCGACCGGTACCTGGTACGTTGCGCCACCGACCCGGCGCGAGCGCACCTCGATCGCCGGCTTGACGTTGTCGAGCGCTTCGTGAAACAGCGGCAGCGGATCACGCTTGGCGCGATCGGAGATGCGGTCCAGCGCGCCATAAACAATGCGCTCGGCAGCCGCTTTCTTGCCGTCATACATCAAGATATTCATCAGCTTCGCCAACACGACGTCTCCATACTGGGCGTCGGGAATGACTTCACGTTTTTCCGCTCTATGACGGCGCGACATCTATCGTCTGCTCCAACTGTCTCAACTGCGGCGTGAGGGCGACCGGCTTACCCCTCGCCCACCGCTTGCTTCGCTTACTTCGGCCGCTTCGCGCCATACTTAGACCGGCGCTGCCGGCGCTTGGAAACGCCCTGGGTGTCCAGCGTCCCGCGGATCGTGTGATAGCGCACACCCGGCAGGTCTTTCACACGGCCGCCGCGGATCATCACCACGGAGTGCTCCTGCAGATTGTGCCCCTCGCCAGGGATGTAGCTCGTGACCTCGTAGCCATTCGTCAGCCGCACGCGCGCGACCTTGCGCAGCGCGGAGTTCGGCTTTTTCGGCGTCGTCGTGTAGACGCGCGTGCACACGCCACGCTTTTGCGGGCACGCCTCCAGGGCGGGCACCTTGTTGCGCTTGACCGGCGCCTCGCGCGGCTTGCGAATGAGCTGTTGAACCGTAGGCATCGTTTCCTGTTCGTCCCTGTCAGCAGGCAGAGTCCATGAAAGCGCATCACCATGCCCGCAGCTTCGCTGCGACATGCCGAGCGCCCAAACGCAGAGGACCGCCGTCCGTGCGGGACGTGCGATCTTGACCGAATTCTACTCAGCTTGTTTCCGCCAGCGTTTAGCGCCGGCCCACCGCCCTACAGCGAAGACCGCAAAAAGCTACCACCTAGCGAGCATATCAGGTGCAAGCTAATGCCCGGATTCCGGGGCGTCAAGCGTAAAAACGCCCAAATTTCCCCTTTCTGGGTTTGCCGATAGTCGCGCCCGGCTCGCGTTCACGAATTCGGTGCGTTATAACCGCGATCCAAACCGGTTGGAGACTGTTGAACCGTGGAGGGTCAATCTCGTGGACGCGGTCCTGGAAGAGTGCCTGACTCGCGTGCCCAAGGCACAGGCCGTGGTATGCGTCGCTCTGGAGCGCCGCGAGATGATCGCCGCCGCGCTTGCCGACGGCGAGCACGAAACGCCAGACACGGGCCACCTCGCGCGCAGCGCCTGCGATCTGTTCGACGGCGCGCATCTCAGCGCCTCGCCAGCGGAAGCCACGCAAGACCCTGTGAGCGAAGCTCTGATCGCTGGCGCGGACGTCGCGCTCATCTTCCTGCGGTGCAAGACCCGGCCGGCGGCCGTCGCTTATGTTGTCGCCCGCGACAATGATCTCGGCCTGGCGCTGGCGTCCTCCCGGCTGACGCTTGCAGCCGTCGAGGCCGAATTGTAAGAGCTGCCGCGCGCGCGCACCCATTGGCAACAAGGAGTTCAGTCCGTGGCCGTCGCCCCCCTCGCTCACTCACCGCCCGCAGGCCCTGCCCGCTTCGATCCTTATGCGCCCGAAGCGCTGGCGACCGCGCCGACCGCGCTCGACAGCTTTCTGGCCTTGCTGGCCGTCATTGATCGCACGGTGCTGCCGCGCGTGATTGCCGTCGAGAGCCACGCCGCCCAGTTTCAGCTCGACGTCGCCGGAAGCGGCCTGATGTTGCTGCCGCGTGCCCATAACGCCTATGCCAGCGATGACACCCTCTCGGTCGAAGCGCCCAAGGCGGCGCGCGCGCTGAACAAACGCCCGCAGGCCGCGCGCAAGGTGATCCACAGCCTGACACCGGCACGTGAGGCCATATTGCGCTGCGCCGCACGCTATCTCTGGGCGTTCGCGGGAACCGGCTCAATTCAACACCGCGTCAGTCCTGCTGACGGCGTGGGCATCGCGGGGTTGAATTTCGACGCGTCAGAACTTTACGCCGCCGCACGCAGCCAGGCCTTGCCGGCGGCTCCGGGCCCTGTTTCCACGTTCTACGCCGAGATGAAGCCGCGCGCGCAATCCGGCTGGCACGCCGCGCGCAGCGGCTGGGTCCACGATGCATCGGACGCGGGACCCGGCGACCAGATGTTGCGCAGTCTCGCCGACATCGCCCGCGCGGCGCGCGGCTACGCGGCATGGATGGATCGGGTCAAACCCATCAAGGGCGCCAGCCTGAGCTTTCTGAGCGGGACGGGCCACAAGGTCATCACATGCGCAGCCGTGGACGGCGCGGATATCGCCTTGCTGAACTTGTCGCCCACCGCATGGGCCGGTGCGCTGCAAAGCTGGGACATGATCTGCGCCGGCCACGCTGTTGAGGCCGCGCCGCGCAAGGGGACGCAAAGCGCGTAGCGCTATCGCCACGACATATTGTAAGCGCAGCTCTTCAAGACGCAACCCGACGCAAACCGCTCTTGCAGAAATGCGATCGAGCGGGCAGTTTGCCACATCGTCGGGGTAAAAACAGCGTTCCTCCTTTAGGCTCGGGCGATGGACGATCGAGGCGGCCAGTTCGAAGCGGCCGCCTGAACCAGCTCTTGACGCCTCGGTGATCCGGCAAAGCAGACCATGAGACTCGAGACCACACCCAGCGACCCGACCAGTCAACCGTCCGCGGTCGAGGATGATGCGGCTCCCGGCGCCGGGGTTCAGCGCATGGCCGACGAAGTGCGCAATTGCGCCGGCGCGCTTACCGCCGATCTGGGCGGCCCGCTTGCCAGCATGGTGGATGCGCTGGTCGGCGAGATGCGCGAGCAGATTTGCCGGGTCGCGGTGATCGGCCAGGTGAAGGCCGGCAAAAGTTCGTTCATCAACGCGCTGGCGTCGCGGCCGACGATGCTGCCGACCGACGTCAATCCGTGGACGGCCGTTGTCACCAAGATCCACTTCGGCGAACCAGGCGCGACCGAAGGCGCCTATTTCGAGTTTTTCACCGAGGACGAATGGCGTCACATGATCGGCGGCGGGCGCATGCGCGAGATGGCCGCCAGCCTCGCGCCAAATCTCGACAGCGCCGAGATCCACAAGCAGCTGTCCGAATTCGAAAACCGCGCCAAGAGCCGGCTGGGCGAGCATTTCCCGCAGATGCTGGGCAAGCACCACCTGTTCTCGTCCGTCACGCCGGGCGTGCTGGAGCGATATGTCACCGCGGGCGGCGAGCGCCCTGCCGTCGAGGGGCCGATCGACGAAAGCTCCGCGCATTTCGCCGACATCACCAAGAGCGCCGACCTGTACTTCCAGGATAACCCGTTCGGCTTCCCGACCATCGTGATCGACACGCCGGGGACCAATGACCCGTTCCTCGTACGCGATGAGATCACCCTGCAGAACCTTGAAACGGCCGATGTCTACATCGTCGTCATAACGGCGCAGCAGCCGCTGTCCAACACCGACCTGAACCTGTTGCGCCTGCTTCAGGGCGTGGACGCCGGGCGCGCGGTGATCTTCCTGAACCGGCTGGACATGCTGGAGAACCCGGCCGAAAGCTACGAGACAGTGCTGGAGCGCGTGCGCGCGATCCTGCGCAACGAATTCTCGACCGACGACATCCCGGTGATCCCCGGCAGCGCTGCGTGGGGCCTCCGGGCTGTAACGCCGACGGGTGCGCAGCTCGATGGCACCCTCGATGAGCGCTTCGCGGCCTATGCCGAGGCGCGCGGCTTTGCCGACCAGCAAACCGTGGGGGCGCTGACGGCCAGCCACACCCCCGACGAGGCCGAACTCACCCGGCTCTTGAACGACATGTCGGGCCTATCCGAGGTGAACACGCAGCTTTCTCAATTGATGAAGCGCTCGCGCGCAGCGCAGAACATCGCCGGGGTCGCGGGCATTGTATCCGCCATGACCCACAATTACGCGCTGCTCACGCGCCACGAGGCGAACAGGCTCAAGGCACGCGCGACGCAGGATGAGAGTGAGCAGCGCGAAGAGCGCAAGCAGCGCAAGGCGGCGTTCGAGACCGCGGCACGCGAGCTGGCCGACCGCTTCAAGGCGTTTGAACGCGAATACGCCGCGCTTGCGGCCGAGGGCACGCGCAAGATCGCCGAGCGCCTGAATGCCGCTGTGACGCGGCTTGCCGATGCCGAGCAGACCGCGCTTGAAGACAAGCTGCGCGCGGGCGAGCGGCTGGACGCGCCTAAGCTGGACACCATCGGCATCCGTCACAAGCTGGCGCGCGAGTTTATTGCCGCCTACCAGGATGTGGCCGCGCGGATGCAGGTGTTCGAGCAGGACAAGCTGCAGGAAATCGACAAGATGTTCTCGGCCTCCGCGCCAGGGCTGGAGGGCGCGATGAGCGCCGGTCCGCTGCCGCGCGCGGCCGCCATGCCGTCGCTGTCGCCGCTGGCGCAGGCCGTTGCGCTCGATCTGGATGAGCCGCGCCGGTTCGTCTGGCAGAGCCAGAGCCGCGATCCGCGCCAAGCGGTGAAGGCCTTGCGCACCGGGCTGGAACGGGATTTTCTCGCGGTTGCGCAGGAGTTGAACGAACTGGCGAAGAAGGCGCTAAGCGCGCATGCCTCCAGCGTGACCCGGCGGTATCGCACGATCGTGCATGAAACACTTGAGCTCGTCGCCAAGCTGGTGCAAGCGGGTACGGTAACCGAGGCGCAGGGCGAAGCCGCGATCAGCGAGGCTGAAGCCCGCGCCGAGCGCATGGCGGCGCTGGCCGAACGCGCCGAGGCGCTGCACGCTCAGTGTGAAGATGCATTGCGGGCGCCGTAAAGCTGGCGTGACGAGGACACCCGGCCATGCAGGAGAGAGCCCAAGAGGGCGAAGACCAGGGCGAAGACCAGAGCGAAGACCCGGTCGATGAGCTTAAACAGCGCCTTCACGCGGCGCGAGGGGTGTTCCAGCGGGCCGCGCATATCCCTCGCGTGGCCTCGGCCCTGCGCGGGCTGGCGCGCATCGAGAACAGCCTTGCCCGGCCCCCGCGCATCGGCGTTTTCGGCGAATTCAACGCTGGCAAGACCTCGTTGACGAACATCCTGATCGGCCAGAAAGCGCTACCGACAAGCGTTGTCACGAGCGATCGCGGCTCCACGCTGCTCCGCTACGCCGACCAGCCCGCGCTTTATGCCATCGGCGCTGACGGCGGACGCCACCGGCTGACCAGCGCGGCCTTTCAGAAGCTGATCGCGCGCCCGGCGCTGACCGAAATCGGCGTGCCTTTCGCCAAGCTGCGCAACTACGAAGTCGTCGATACGGTCGGCGTCTCCGACCCGTCCATGGGGGGGCTGCCGCCAAAGACCGCCGCCAATACCTTTGTCCACGGCGCGCTGTGGTGCACGGTCGCCTCCCAGGCATGGAAGCGCAGCGAGATCAGCCAGTGGCGCACCATGCCCGAGGATGTGCGCGGGCGCAGCCTGCTGGTCATCAGCCATATCGACGCGGTGAGCGACCCGCGCGACCGCGAAAAGATCGCCGAGCGCATTCGCGCGGAGGCCGCCAACATGTTTCATGGCTTCGTGATGATTTCGCTTTCGCAAGCGCTGCGCGCGCTCTCGCCGGAAGGTGAAATCACCGACCCTGCCGCGTGGGAGGACAGCGGCGCGGCCGAACTCACGCACTGGTTCGAAGAGATCGTGGCGATGGCCCGGTTCGATAAACGCCGCCGGGCGCTGGCCGCGGCCGGCGCGATCGCAGAGCGGCTGCAAGGCGCGCCGCTGCGCGCGCCCCAGGAGATCGCGGTGGCGCGGCTGCAAACGGCGTGGAGCCATCGTGCACGCCGGATGATCGGTGAAGCCGCCGAGGGTGGCGAAATCAACCATATCAGCGTGGATCAGCATGTTGCCGCGCTCGTGAGCGCCGCGCGCGGGTTTTCCGCCTACAGCCTGGAGCCGTGGCTTGAGAGCCGGGTCAAGACAGCCGTACAGCGGGAAATCCTTGCACTCCTGCCGCTCGAGCCCGCCCCTGTGAAAGCCGCGGTCGCCGGACTGGAGCCAGCGCGGGCGCATCGGCAATTGTTGCGTGTCGTGGACCAGATCGAGGCCGAGTTGCGCGAGGTTCTGCTCGCGATCACGCCCCGGAAAGGTGACCGGCCGGCAGAATTGCCCGACGATGTGGTGCAGGCAGCGCGCAATCTGTCGGCATGGACGCGAACCGCGCAA
>CAYFVF010000001.1:0-23920 GCA_964346335.1 uncultured Hyphomicrobiaceae bacterium | reverse complement strand
CGACGATGTGGTGCAGGCAGCGCGCAATCTGTCGGCATGGACGCGAACCGCGCAAGCCTGAAGCGCAAACCGAAAACGCCTGTTCCAGAACTGATCCCGGATCCGAACCGGTTTTCAGATAAATTGCGGGGCAAATCAAAAGGCTAGAGCCACATCCCGGTTCAATCGGACCGGATACTCGAGTGAGCAGGGCTATTCGCGCTTGAGAACCCGGTTGACGACGAAATTCATGACCCCGGAAGGTTGAAAGCTCTCCGCCACCTCTTTCGGCTCGTATCGCTCATCGACCCAGCGCAGGAACGCCATCGGCTCACGGGCTGTGTCGGCGCGATAGCACTCGAAGAAATGGTCGAGTACGCCGGTATCCGCCTGCTTGAAGTGCCCGTAGCGCAGGCTGAGCTGGCCCATGGCCTCGTCGATCGCGCGCCCTTCACGCAACAGCATGTAGAGCACGGACATGATGCCCGCGCGATCGGCTCCGGATTTGCAGTGCATCAGCACAGGGTATTCGACCTGCTCGAACAGGGCGCGTGCCTCGTGGATGGTCTCGCGGCGCGGCACGCCGCGGGAGCGCATCTGGAAGTCAATGAGTTCCACGCCGTAACGCTCGCAGGCCTGCTTTTCCAGCCGATAGCTGCCGCAATCGCGCGGGCCCCGCAGGTTGATGATGGTGCGAAAGCCCCGCTTGGCCAACCGGCGGATATCGCGTGGGCCGGGTTGCGCCGAGCGCCACACGCCGGGGGCCACCTGGTGTAGGTTGAGATAGCCGAGCCGAAACACGCCGTGGTCGACGGCAAGCAGGTCGAAATGCTCAAGGAAACGTCCGATGCGCGGGCGTCGCCCGACGAAGCGGGTCCGCGCCACATGGTTCCTGTAGCGCCTGTATCCCGTGCCCAAGACGCGCCTTTGCCGCTTTACGAAATTCATCGCCATGCCGTGTTGCGTACCCCGCCAGGCGCGGTCTCGACGCATGCACATGCCACCGGTACGACCGCCCGCGAATCCTGCATACAAACTAATGCAGGATGAGCCGACCGTCGAGATAGCGCATTTCGGCTGGCGATACGAGGCTCTTGTGCGCGACGGTCACACGGTGCACCGGATCGTCGAGATGCCGTCGCCAGTAATCAAGAAAATCAGCAAGCCGGGGAAATTGAGGGGCGTAATCATACTCTTGCCAAATGAACGATTGGAGCAACCGGGGGTGGTCAGGCAGGCGGTACAGAATTTCCGCGGTTATCAGGCTGTAGCCGTGAAGCTGATCCGACAGTTCGTTTTTCGCCATGATCACCTCGATTTTCCGGTCATGTTGCGCTCGCACTGCGCGGCGTGAGAACCGCCGTTCAAGCATTCGCGCCGGCTGTGTTGACGCCTGTGACGACTTGCGAGTATACCGCAAACTTCGAATATGAGAACAAAAAACAGCAAGATCAAGGAGTTAGCAGCAGCCGGGCGTAAGTGCTGCTGGCTCTTTCTGATGCGAAAACGTGACGATATGTCCGTGACTTAAACGGTCATCGCGCGCCCAAACTTCGCTTACATCCAATGGGCGCGTGCGTGCGTACATGTCAGCAAACCGCACACCTCGCGGCCATTGCTGGACTCCGCCGCTGGCTCATGCCAGACGTGCATCGTCAGGATTTCCAAAAGGGACGAGACCATCATGCTCAAACCCAACATCTCGCATCTGCCGTCGGACCATCCGAAGGTGCAGTTTGGGCGCATTGGCGTGTTGCTCACGAACCTCGGCACACCCGATGGAACCGACTACTGGTCGATGCGCAGGTACCTGAAAGAGTTTCTGTCCGACCGGCGCGTCATCGAGATCAATCCGATCCTGTGGTGGGTGATCCTGAATGCCTTCGTCCTGACCAAGCGGCCGTTCTCGTCTGGTGAAGCGTACAAGCTGATCTGGAACACCGAGAAAGACGAGTCGCCGCTGCGCACGATCACGCGATCCCAGGCTGACCGGATCGAAAACGCGCTGTCCGACGCGCCGGAAGTGATCGTCGACTGGGCCATGCGCTACGGAAATCCTTCGATCAAGTCGCGGCTGACCCATCTCCAGAAGCAAGGATGTGACCGGGTTCTCCTGTTTCCACTCTATCCCCAATACTCCGCCGCGACCACCGGCACCGCCTGCGACAAGGCGTTTGACGCTCTCAAGGAAATGCGCTGGCAGCCAAGCGTCCGGGTCGCGCCGCCATATTATGATGAGCCGCAATACATCTCGGCGCTCGCCCGCTCCATCAAGGACAGCCTGTCCAAGCTGGATTTCGAACCGGAGGTTGTGATCGCCTCGTTCCACGGGCTGCCGCTGGAGTATTTCCAGAAAGGCGACCCGTACCATTGCCACTGCGCCAAGACCACGCGCCTGCTGCGCGAGGAGCTTGGTTGGGACGAGCACAAGCTGCGCCTGACTTTCCAGTCGCGCTTCGGCAACGCCGAATGGCTGCAGCCCTATACGGACAACACCATCGAGGAGCTGGCGCAGGAAGGCGTCAAGCGGCTAGCGGTCGTGACACCCGGCTTTTCCGCCGACTGCGTCGAGACGCTGGAAGAGATCGCCATGCAGGGCCGCGAGACCTTCGAGGAGGCGGGCGGTGAACAGTACGCCCTGCTGCCATGCCTCAATGATACGCCGGACAGCATCGCCATGCTGGAGACCATCATCCGGCGCGAGCTTTCCGGCTGGGTGGACCTCGACGTGTCGCAGGCGAAGGGCCAAAGCGCCGGCCGCGCGCTGGCCGCAGCCGGCGCCAGCGGCTGATCCGTCCGGCCCCGCGTCGTTTTGGCGTTTCCCGGCCCGTAAAATTCGCCTAAAAGTGTAATGGTCCCTTGGGACTGGAGACACGTTATGGGCCCGTTTGAAATTTTCGCCATCGCGGTGGCGCTCGTCGCCGTGGTGATGGTCGCCTCGTCCGTGGTGATCGTGCCCCAGGGCAGCAATTTCACGGTCGAGCGGCTTGGTCGCTATGTGCGCACGCTGCGACCCGGCCTGCGGGTGGTCGTTCCCTTCCTGGAGCGCATCGGCGAGCGGGTAATCATGATGGAACAGGTGCTGGACATCCCCACCCAGGATGTCATCACCCGCGACAACGTGGAAGTTCAAGTCGACGCGGTCGCGTTCATGCAGGTGCTCGATGCGGCGCAGTCGGCTTACGCTGTCGCGGACCTGCGCCAGGCGATGATTACGCTGGTGCTGACCAACACGCGCACAGTGATGGGGTCGATGGACCTCGATGAGTTGCTCTCCAACCGCGACGCTATCAACTCGCGCCTGCTGCGGATCATGGACGAGGCCACCCATCCCTGGGGTGTGAAGATTTCGCGCACCGAGATCAAGGATATCAATCCGCCCGCCGACATCACCGAGGCGATGGCCCGCCAGATGAAGGCCGAGCGCCACAAGCGCGCCCAAGTTCTTGACGCCGAAGGCGACAAGGCGGCGCAAGTCCTTCAGGCCGAAGGTCTCAAGCAATCGCTGATCCTCGAAGCCGAGGGCCGCAAGGACGCGGCGTTTCGCGACGCGGAGGCGCGCGAGCGCGAAGCCGAAGCCGAGGCCAAGGCAACCGCGATGATTTCGCGCGCCATCGCCGAGGGCAACATCCATTCGATCAACTATTTCGTGGCAAACCGCTATGTCGACGCGCTGAAAAGCCTGGCCAGCGCGGAAAATTCAAAGGTTCTGATGATGCCCGTGGATGCCGCGGGCGTCATCGGTGCGATTGGCGGCATTACCGAGCTCACGCGCGAGGCCTTCGGCCCCGCGGGCGGGCAGCCGCCCGGCGTCAGGCCCGATGGCGGCGGCGACGGCGCGCGTCAGGGCGGGCCGTCCGCTCAGGGCGCGGAAGGCGCCGACGCACCCGCAAACCCGCCAGCGACCGGGCGGACCAATGGCAGCACCCCTTCCGGCACGGAGTGATCAGGGCTTCGCGCGTGCGGGCGAACCCGCTACACTCGCGCATGCAATGCGGGGCTTGGCTGAAGAGACATCGGAGATAAGGCATGGAAGGCTTTTTCAGCACGGTTCACGAGCTTGGCGGCTGGGCCTGGCTTATCTTCGGCGTCTTGCTGCTGGGTCTCGAATTGCTGCTTCCCGGCTTCTTCCTGATCTGGTTCGGCGTCGCCGCAGCCATCGTGGGCGTGAGCGTCCTGGCGTTCGATATCGCCTGGGCCTGGCAGTTGCTGTTGTTCGGCGGCCTGTCGGTCGTGGTGCTTCTCGGGGCTGGGCGGTTCTCCGGCGGTGACGACTCCGATGCCGGTCGCTTCACCGACCGCGCCAAGCAGCTTATCGGCCAGCAGTTCCGGCTTTATCACCCAATCGAGAACGGACGCGGTGTCTTGCTCGTGGGGGACTCGCAATGGTCAATCCGCGGCCCGGATTGCCCGCGCGGGGTGACGGTGCGCGTGGTCGGTGCGCGCGGCACGTTCCTGCTCGTCGAGCCCGTGGCCGAGGCGTCCAGCGAAAACTATCCCAAGGCCGGCTCTTTCGGCGGAGATATCTAGAACCGCTGCCTAAAGCCTGTTCGGGCCTCTGCTGGAAGTGAGCTAGAGCCGCATTCGCTCAGATTGAAGCGGATTGCGGCTCTATCATTCAGATTTGTCGGGCAATTGATCCAAAAACCGGGTCCCACTTTTTGGATTGCGCTTTAGGCCACGCCGAGGCGCAGCAGATCGTGGATATGGACGATACCAACCGGCTTGCCCTCCTCCACGACAAACAGCGCGGTAATCTTGGACGTGTTCAGCATGTTGAGCGCGGCGCTCGCCAGCGTATCCGGGCTGACGGTCTTGGGCGCGGCTGTCATGACATTGCTCAGCTTCGCGCTCAGCAGGCCATCGCCCATGTTCCGGCGCAGATCGCCATCGGTCAGGATGCCGACCAGCCGCCCCTCGCTGTCCGTCACGCCCAGGCACCCGAAGGATTTTTCCGTCATCCGCACCAGCGCCTCGCTCATAGGCGTGTCCGCGTGCGCGAGCGGCAAGCGCGCGCCGGTGTGCATGAAGTCCGCGACATATTTCAGGTTGGCGCCAAGCTGTCCGCCGGGGTGGAACACCTTGAAATCGTGCGCGGTGAAGCCCTTGCCCTCAAGCAGCGCGATGGCCAGCGCATCCCCGATCGCAAGCTGCATCAGCGAGGATGTCGTCGGCGCAAGCCCGTGAGGGCACGCTTCGGTGGCTTGCGGCAGGATCAGCCGGTGCTGCGCGGCCTTGGCGAGCGAACTCTCCGCGCGCGAGGTAATGGCGATGACCGGAACATCGAAGCGCCGAGCATAGGTGAGCAGATTGGTCAGTTCCACCGTCTCACCCGACCATGACAGGGCGATCACAGCGTCTTGCGGCGTAATCATGCCAAGATCGCCGTGGCTGGCCTCGCCAGGATGGACGAAAAAAGCGGGCGTGCCGGTCGACGAAAGCGTCGCGGCGATCTTCTGGCCGATATGCCCGCTCTTGCCCATGCCAGAGACAATCGCGCGCCCGGGCAGCGCGTGCAAAAGCGCAACCGCGGCAGCGAACTCCGACCCCAATGCCGCGCCCATCGCCTGTTTCAGCGCCGCAATGCCTCCAAGCTCGAAATCAAGCGTTCTCAGCGCTGATTGCACCGCCTGGCCCGCCAGCGCGCTGTCCTGCGCCTCCGCCGCCAATCCCGCGTTCGCCATGCCTTGTCCCTCCTCGTCTTTTTATTCCAGCGTCCCCGCGATCCGCTTGATCTCAGCACGCACCCGCTCGGCCATGTCCGGGTGGTCCAGCGCGTAGGCGATATTGGCCTCCAGAAAGCCGAGCTTGGAGCCGCAGTCATAGCTCTTGCCGCCGTGCTCGTAGGCGTAGAACGGCTGGGTCTCCATGAGCTTGAGCATCGCGTCCGTGATCTGGATTTCCCCGCCGGCTCCGGGTTCCTGTTCGCTGAGGATGTCGAAGATTTCCGGCTGAAGTATGTAGCGCCCGAGGATCATCAGGTCGGACGGCGCATCCTCGGGCTTGGGCTTTTCCACCATGCCCGTGACCGGCCACACGCGTCCCTCCCCCGCGCCAAGGCTGACGATGCCGTATTTCTGGACCTCGGACGGGTCCACCTTCTCCACCGCGATAATGTTCACTCGCTGTCCGGTTTGCTCGCTCAATCGCTGATATTCACGCATCATCCCCGCAAGACAGCCTTCATTGGGCGACTTCACCAGCACATCCGGCAACAACAGCGCGAACGGTTGTTCACCGACCAGATCGCGCGCGCACCAGACAGCATGGCCAAGCCCCAGCGGCTCTTGCTGGCGCGTGAAGCTCGCTTGTCCCGCTGGCGGGCGAAGGCTGTCGAGCAGCGCCAGTTCATCCTTCTTGTTGCGGTGATGCAGAACGGTTTCCAGCTCGTACTGGATATCGAAGTGATCCTCGATGACGTGCTTGTTGCGTCCGGTCACGAATACGCTGTGATCAATCCCGGCGGCGCGCGCCTCGTCCACAACATGCTGGATCAACGGGCGATCGACGACCGGCAGCATCTCCTTCGGCACGACCTTGGTCGCGGGCAGGAAGCGGGTGCCAAGACCGGCGACCGGAAAGACCGCCTTTCGGATCGGATTATTCATGCATTCTCTCTTGGATGTTCTTCACGCGGGCAGCCGACGGTACGCTCAGGCCCAAACATGGCGAGCAGGTGACGCCGCCGCGGATGTCTTGGGTAACACGGTTCACCGGCGCTGCGCCAGCCGCTCCAGCATCGCGCGTATGGCCGCGATCTGCGGGGCCGTGCGCGTGCGGTAGTCGAGGCCCGTGTAGCCCCACCAGTCCCAGCATGCCTTCGGGTTGACCGTGCTGCGCTTGGTTTGCGGAAACAGCACGATGAGCCGGTTCGCATCAGCCCAGCGCGCGAAACCCGAGCCGCGAATGAACGCGTCGCCAACCTGTGCGCGGTTTTGCTCGCAGCCGTGGAACACGACATGAATGGCGCAGCCCGCCGTGTCGCGGCACGTGGCGGGGACGTAGACCGCGCCTTCCGCAGCGACGCTGTGCGCCTCGCCGTCCGGTGTGTACAGGTATTGATCGAAGGCCGTGAAAGGGCGCGCGCGTGCTCCGTCCGGCTGCTGAAGTTCGCCGAGGACATGGCGAAGGATCGCGCCGGCCTGGTCATAATCGCAATCGTTGAGGAAGGGCGGCCCCGACGTGCCGCATGCCGGGCCGTCATCTTCGGTGATGAACGCGTGCGCGCCGCGCTCGAACCGCTCAAAGCGGATACGCCCGCGCGGAACGCCCATTGCGCGGTAGTAGTCCGCGGCGGCCTCCACGACCGAGCTAACAACCGTCTCATCCTGTCGCGCGTGAAACAGGTAAACCCGGTCATCGGAAAGGCCCGAGACGGGCGCGATCTTGTCCTCGTCCGCCAGTTCGCGGGTACGCCGCGCCAGCGTGTCGATATCGGGCTGGCCGACCATCGCGAGGCTGTCGTCCATGCAGGCGTTGAGCGCGAGGTTCAGGTTGTGAGGCACGGCCGTTGTCCAGATCGGCCATAGCCGGGAGAAGTCGCTTTCGGCGCAGCCATAAGGGCCGCCCGCCACGAGCCCGGCGCCAATGATGATGTCGGAATGGGCGATCTGAACTTGCCCGGCCATGTAAGCGCCGGACGACAGACCCGACACGCTTGTGCGCGCGAGATCCGCACCCAGCGCGGGCAACGGGCCAGCGCGCCCGGCGCGTCCCTGATCCCAAGCCTGCCAGGCGAAAAACGTGACGGCGACCGCCACAAGGGCGGCGATCGCCAACCACATGGCCCGGCGTCTGACAAGCGCCATCGCGTGTGCTCCGCTTACCGCGCGTCACCGCCGCAAATCCGGCGTTCTCGCGGTCATAGCAGCGCAGGAGCGAAGCACAAAGCGTTTAGCGCGTTCAAGATCACCGGCGGTGGAGCCGGCCCTGCGCGTCCAGCCGGATGACCCAGAAATTGTTGAAGGCGTCAAATGAACTGCGCCGCCGGAGTCTCTTCGACGCACGCATCTTTTTGAGCAAGTCTTGATTGCAGATTGTTTGCGCGGGAGAATCACTGTTTCAGGTGCCGGTGCCCGATAACCCCGATGGGATCGAGGGCGCGAAGCCAGACCTCAACGGAACAGCCAGTCGAACAGCGTTCGGGGTTCGCGGCGTTGCCGGCGATAGGTGCGCCCGCGATTATAGCCACGGCCGCGCTCCCACTGGTCGTAACGCCAGCCATCATCCTCCAGCCTGCGTTCCGGCTCCCGGCGAACAACCCGCGGCTCGGGCTCCTCGCGAAGCTGGTGGGCGCTGGGCACGCCGTCGGGGTCGGTCACCGTGACGCCGTATTGACCCCACTCCCACTTCGCCTTGCGCCCGGCGACCTGATAGGGCTCGACGGCCACAACGCGCTGTTTGCGCAGGTTGACGATCGCGACATCCTCGTGGGTCTGCTGTTCTTCGCCCCCGGGTCCGGTCTCGGAGCCAGCGCGGTAGCGCAGCAATCCGAAGCCCTTGAGCGTTTTCGTCAGCGGTGTCCATTCCACCAGGCGCGGCTGTATCTGCCCGCGCACGTCCAGCCGCACGGCAATCTCGGGATAAGCATCATTCAACGCGAAATAGCCGACGCTTTCGCCCTTGACGATGCGCCAGCCATCCAAGGTCTCGCCCACCCCGACATCAGGCACGGCAATATCGCGCTCGGTTTCCGCGCCGATCCGCTCCAACGCGGCGCGCGCATCTTTCTCCAGGGGGTCGCGCTTGAGTGCAGCCCGATAGTCGGCCACCGCGGCTTCGATATCGCCAGCCTGTTCCGCGAGACGAGCGCGCGTGACGTAAGCTTCGGGCATGTCCGGCGCAAGGTCCAGCGCGCGGGCGATATTGGTGCTGACCTGCACAGGCTCGCCGCGCTCCAGATACGCCCGCGCCCGGCAAAGATATGCCTGCGCGTGCCCGGGCGCGAAGGTCACGGCCATGTCACAGTCGCTGAGAGCCTCTTCAACACGCCCGCGCGCCAGTTGCGCCAATCCGCGCCCGGCATACGCCTCGCCATTTTCGGGCGCGATTTCCAGCGCGGCCGAGAAATCCTGCACCGCCTCCTGGTGGGCGCCATTTAAGCTGCGCACGCGTGCGCGCAGGATGAGCAGCTTGGCATCGCCGTCGGCGGTCTGGGAGACCAGCTCCAGGTCGCCGAGCGCCTCATCATAATGGCGCACCTCGATATGCGCGGCAGCACGGTTGCGATAGGCGGCCGGGTAGTTGCGGTTCAACAGGATCGCGCGGTCCAGGTAACGCAAACTGGAAAACGGACGGTTCTCGACCGCGGCGAGCTTGCCCCGTCCGTTGAGCGGCGCGGCGCTGGATGGCAGCAGCGTCACCGCGCGGGTGAGGTCGGCCTCCGCCTTTTCGCGCGCGCCAGACGCCAGGTAGGCATTGCCGCGGTTGTTGAACGCGGCGCCATAGGCGGGCGCCAGCGAGATTGCCCGGGAGAAATCCGCGATCGCCTTCTCGGTTTCGCCCATGGCCATGTGGACGTTACCGCGGTTGTTGTAGACGGGCGCATAGTCCGGATTGAGTTGGATCGACTTGGCGAAATCCCCCAGAGCCTGCTCATAGCGCCGCTCGCGCCAGTGCGCCACGCCACGGTCGTTGTGAATGCTCGCGCGCCGCGCCTCGGGCAGGTTGCCGTCTTCCAGCGCCTTGTCATAAGCCTCGATGGCCTTGGCGTTGTTGCCGCGCATGAGCGCGTTGACTCCCTCCTGGGCATATAGCAGGGACTTTTCCACCGACGCCTGCGCGGGCGCGGTGAAAACCAGGATTGCGCAGATCAGGATATGGGCCGCAATGCTCATCATTGTCTCTGAGGTAACCGGGCGATGCCACAAGATTAAACAAGACCTTGCCTTCATACCATGTGGCGGTCAATAAAGGGTCACGGTTCGCACACATCACACTGCCGACCGGGGAGATTGGTGCGGCCCTGCCGCTATGAAGTGTTGCGCTGGCAAGGCTTGTCCGGTTAAGTCTTGGCTGGTGAAGGCTTGGCCGGCTGGCGCGAGGTTTTGCCGAGAGGAACCACCCTTGATCCCACCCGTCCGTATCCACCCGGTCAAATGTCTCGCTTTGGCCGTAGCGCTGGTCGCGACCTGTCTTTTCCTCGCACCCGGTGTCTCAGCGCAGTCGCGAAGCGATACGGGCCTGACGGGCGATCCGCTGGTTGACAGTATCCTGCAAGCGCCGGGGCCGGATTTCGTCGAGCCGCAAGGACGGACGCGCACGCCTGAAGACTATTTCGAGCGCCCTGACGCGCGCGCATCCGACGAGCTGGACGGCCCAGCTTCGGCTGATGAGGGGGGCTTCGACGAGGACTGGGACGCGGCCGAGCCCGAGCCAACGCCGTCGCGCCGCGCCTTGCGCGAGCCGCCCCCGCCGCCAGCCCCGCGCGGAGACGGGCCGCTGGACATCGTGATCCTAGATGCTGACAGCGCGGATGAGCCGCCGCTGAGGGATTTGCCGGGGACAAGCGAGATGGCCGGGGAAGATGCGCCAGAAGAGGCGCCGTCATCGGCTGATACACTGCCAGAGACGATCCCCGCGCCCAAGGAACCCTTCCGCGAGCAGCCCGCGCCGCAGCGCGAGGCCCCCGAGCGTGTCGCCTCCGCGCCCGTCGCGACCGAACCCGCCGAAGCCCCCGCGCGGACCGGCCCCGCCCTGGACCAGATGATCGGGCAGATGCTGCTGGTTGGGTTTCCGGGAACCAAACCTTCTGAGGACAGCGTGCGCCGGGTTGCGCAGCAACTCGAAAGCGGCGTTGCGGGCGGCGTCATCTTGATGAGCCGGAACATCGAGTCGCCACAACAAGTTTCGGCACTGACCAAATACCTGCGTGAGGCCGCCAGCGGCCAGGCAACGCCTTTCATCGCGGTCGATCAGGAAGGCGGCTACGTCCAGCGGCTTGCGCGAACCAAGGGCTTCAAGACCCACCCGTCCGCCGAGCGGCTCGGCGCGCGCAACGACCCGCAGGGCGCATACTCGGCTTATCGCAACCTGGCGCTGGAATTGCGCGATTATGGCTTCAACCTCAATCTCGGACCGGTGGTGGATCTCAATCTCAATCCGGCCAACCCGGTGATCGGGCGGCTCAAGCGCAGCTATGGTCAGGACCCTGATCATGTCAGCGCGTTCGCCAAGGCGTTCGTTTACGCCCACAACGAGAGCGGCGTCCTGACGGCCGCCAAGCATTTCCCCGGGCACGGCAGCAGCGCCACCGACAGCCACGACGTGCTTGTCGACATTTCTGAAAGCTGGACGGAAGCCGAACTGCGCCCCTATCGCAGACTGATCGAGGCCGGCGCGATCGACATGATCATGACCGGCCATCTCTATCACCCCAGCTTTTCTGAAGACCCGGACACGCCTGTCACGCTCTCGTCCAAGGGCATCGAACGGGTGCTCCGCGACAGCATGAACTATGACGGCGTCGTCATCACCGATGACCTCGACATGCGCGGTGTGCGAGACAACACGACCTTCGATGAGCGTATCGTGGGCGCGGTCGCGGCTGGCAATGACATCTTGCTGATCACCAACTCGAATGGCTATCAACCCGATCTGCCCGCGCGGGTGGCGCAGAAGATCCGTGCGGCGATCGCCGATGGCCGGCTCAGTGAAGATCGCATCCGCCAATCCTACGACCGCATCATGGCGCAGAAGGATGAACTCGCCGAGTTGCAGCTCACCGCGACAAGCGCCGGCGAGGATCGCGGGCTTGCCGGGCATTCGTCCGGCGGCTGACGTGCCGGGCGTACCAGCGTTGCATATTCGTCACAAATATCCATGAACAGGCAAGCAATTGCCTCAGATCAGCGGTTCCGCGTCGGTTTGCCCCATCCCGCCTGATCCGAGCAGCCTGCGCCCCACGTACACTAGGCAAACAACCGGAAGGTGGATATGCTGGCACACTCATCGTACGGGGCGTCCGCGCAAGACGACGCGCGCCGAACAGACCGGATGCACATGACCGATCTCATCCACAAGGTGGCGCGAAACCGCGACTCCGAAGCCTTCCAGGAATTATTCGTCTCGTTTGCGCCGCGCATCAAGGCGATGCTGATGCGTCAGGGCGCGGACGCGGAAACTGCCGAGGAGATTGTTCAGGAGACCATGCTCTCGGTGTGGCGCAAGGCGCATTTGTTTGTGGAGAGCAAGGGAAGTTTCTCGACCTGGGTGTTTACGATCGCGCGCAATCTGCGCATTGACCGGTTGCGACGCAACACGATCTGGCAGGATCTCGGGACCGAAGCCGAGGATCGCCCCAGCGAAGATGACAGTCCGTATGACGAGTTGCAGCGCGAGCAACAGCGCGAACACGTAACTGAGGCGCTGAAGACACTCACGTCCGAACAGTATGAAGTGGTCAAACTGGCATACATCGAGGGACTGACCCACACGGAAATTTCCGAGCAGCTGGGTGTGCCGCTCGGGACGGTGAAATCAAGGATGCGTTTGGCATACGGCAAGATCCGCGAGCGTCTAGGGGATATACAATGACAATCAAACACCATCTCGACGACGCGACCCTTATGAGCATGGCGGCCGGGGCGTTGCCCGAGGCACTGGCCACCGTGGCGGCAGCACACATCGACTCATGCCCAGCCTGCCGGAAGCGCTTGAACGAACTCGACATGCTCGGCGGCGCTCTGCTAGAGGACGTGTCGCCGGTGCCGCTCAGCGATGGGCTGACCGAGCGCATGGCGGCGCATTTCCGCGAGGACAACGTTCGCAGCTTCCCCGGATCGCGTGTGCGCGCGCGCAGCACACAGGCCGATGGCGAAGTGCCCAAGCCGCTGCAAAAGCTCATTGGCTCGTCGCTGGATGATCTCAACTGGCGCTGGCTCGCGCCGGGGGTACGCCAGTACAGTATCGACATGCCCGGTGAGAGCCGCGGTTCATTGCGGCTGCTGCGGATCAAGGCCGGGATGCGTATTCCCGAGCATGGGCATGGCGGATCGGAACTGACGCTGATCCTGCGCGGCGCCTACCACGACAGGTTCGGGCGTTTCGGACCCGGGGACGTTGCCGACCTCGACGAGGATTCCGAACACGAACCGCGCGTCGATAAGGACGGCGAGTGCATTTGCGTCGTGGCCACAGAACAGGCATCGCGGTTCAAGGGGTTGTTCTCGCGCGTGTTACAGCCGCTTACCGGCATCTAACAACATTTTAGCCGCGCAAACCGGAGCGCAGCCTTGGCGCAACGCACCATCTGGATCACAGGCGCAAGCAGCGGCATTGGCAGGTCGCTGGCCCAACTGTATGCCGAGCGGGGCGATGCGGTTGCCATTTCGGCGCGCTCGGCCGAGGCGTTGGAAAGCGTTGCGGCCGGCTCGGCCAATATTCACGCTTATCCGCTCGACATCACCGACCCGGACGCTGTGAGCGCCACGGCCCAGCAGATTGCAGCGGATCACGGCCCGATCGACCTGGCGGTCCTGAGTGCCGGGGTATGGTCGCAGATGGGCATCGACGAGTTCGACACTGCCAAGATCCGAAAGGGCATGGAGGTGAACTTCGGCGGCACGATCAACTGCGTTGGCGCGGTGATTGGCCCGATGATGGCGCGCCGGGCGGGGCATATCGCCATCGTGGCCTCGGTTGCGGGGTATGTTGGCCTGCCGCAGTCGCTGGCTTATGGGCCGACAAAAGCCGCGCTGATCAGCTTCGCCGAAACGCTGAAACCCGATCTTGACCGCTACGGCGTCGGCGTGAGCGTCGTCAATCCGGGCTTCGTCGAAACGCCGATGACGGCGAAAAACGACTTCGAGATGCCCTATATCATGTCGGCGGAAGACGCCGCGCAGCGGATCGCAACAGGGCTGGATCGCGGCAACTTCGAAATCGCGTTCCCGTGGCAACTGGTCAGTAGTCTGAAGGCGCTGCGAAAACTGCCTTACCGGCTGTTTTTCGGAGTGTCGCGCCGAATGATCGAAAAGCGCGAAGAACAAAAGCGCGCCAGTGCCGCCGACTCGAAGAGCTAAAGCGCAATCCGGAAAGTCTGCTGCTTTTGGGATAGTTTGCGCGGCAAATCAAAAGGCTGGAGCCTATTCAATAAACCCCAAATCGCCGACCAGGCTCAAATTTATTGTTTGATAGCACTTTGGTCGCCTCGCGCCCGCCTTCGGCTCTGGACGCAAAACCGGACTTCACTTTTGCTGAAAGTACTCTAAAGCCGCATCCCGGTTCAATCAGAGCGGATGCGGCTCCGGGTGACGCCTAAGCGCGCTTTGTCAGCTTGTACAACCCGACATCAATAGTGCCGCGCTCGAACCCCACCGCGCAATAGGTCAGGTAGTAGTCCCACAGCCGCCGGAACCGCTCATCGAAACCCAGTTCCCGGATCGACGGCCAGCGCGCGTGAAAGTTATCGCGCCACATCCATAGCGTTCGCGCATAACTCGGCCCGAAGGTCTCCACCCCGTCCAGCTCAAGACCCGCGCGGCGCGCCTCGCGCCCGATGATCGAGCCGCACGGCAACATGCCGCCGGGGAAAATATAACGCTGGATGAAGTCCACCTGACGCCGGTAGGTCTCGAAAAAATCCTCCGAGATCGTGATGCACTGCAAGACCGCGTGGCCGCCGCGGCGCAGCCGGTCATAAATAACCTGGAAATAGTCCGGCCAGTGCTCTTCCCCGACGGCCTCGATCATCTCGATCGACACCACCCCGTCGTACTGGCCGGAGGTGTGCCGGTAATCACGCTCCTCTATCCGGCAGATATTGGAAAGCCCGGCCGCATCCATGCGCGCGCGGGCGTACGCGAGCTGGCTCTGCGAAATGGTGATGCCGTCGACCTGCGCGCCGCGTTGTCCGGCCGCCTCGGCGAACCCGCCCCAGCCGCAGCCGATCTCCAGCAGCCTGCCATCGGCGCTTTCCCCGAGCGCGGCCAGCACCTTGTCATATTTGGCGCGCTGGGCCTCGGCCAGGGGTTGCTCAGGAGCCGTGAAGTACGCGCTGGAATACGTCATCGTCTCATCGAGCCACTGGGCATAGAAATCGTTGCCGAGGTCGTAGTGGTCGGCGATATTGCGCTTTGCCCCGCGCACGCTGTTGCGCCGGCGTTTATGAAATTTCCTGTCGTGGCGGCGCACCTTGAACCACCCGCCCCCGGCGTCCTCGAGATCGGGCTTGTTGTCGAGGAAAAAGCGGAACACGTCGGCAAGGTTGGAAGTTTCAAAATCGCCGTCGATATAGCTGTCCGCGAAACCGACGGTGCCCCGGCGCAGCGACTTCCAGAACACGCCGAAATTGTTAAGCTGGATGCTCGCGTGAACGCCCTCAGAGCGCCCGTGAAACACGCGCCGGCCGCCGCCTGGCAGGGTCAGCTCGAGGCTCCCGCGGCGCAGGCGGGACAGCGCGCGCGTGCAGCCCGCAAAAATCAAGCGCGTGCGCAGGCTCTGCTTGTCGGATGGCACAGAATCCTCGGGACGTTTATGAAGCATGGTTCGGCAGCAGGGGTTCGGGATGCGCGGCAGCCGAGGCAACGAAATCGACTGAGTAGCCCGGGGCGGGCTGGCGGCGCACCAGCGGCACCCCTTTCCACCACAGCCGGAACGCCTCGAAATGAATGCCCGCGATCACTTTCATCGTCATCAACGGATAGCGCAGGGCCAGCATCAGCAATGCCCGGTCACTCACACGCTCACGCTGGCCGGCGAAATGCGCGCGCATCAGCGGCCCATCCGCGTCGCGCAGCGCCACGCCAATGGCGACACGCCCGCATGGCGGCTGGATATGAAAGCTGTACGCGCCGCGCTCGGTGTTGAACGGTGAGACATGAAAGCTCTTGTCGCAGGTTTGGTACAGGTTCGGCCCATCACCACGGTCGTTTGCGGCCAGCAGGTAAGTCTTGCGCTCATGGAAGGTATTGTTGACCTCATAGGCGACCGCCCCGACCCGGCCTGTCTCATCGAAGCAAAAGTAGACACTCAGAGGATTGAAAACATAGCCCAGCATCCGCGGATAACTCAAAAGCAGAATACGCTCGCCAGCCGCTTCCAGCCCCGCACGCGCCAGCAACGACCGGATGTGCGCGGCGAGGTCCCCGTCCTCGCCGGGTCCGTGATCGCGGTCATGGAAGCTGAACAGGTTGAAGCGATTGTGCGAGAAGAGCCGCAGGCGCTTGTCAAGCGCTGGCAGGCGGTCGAGATCCACCAGCATTGAAAAGACGCGGTAACGCAGCTTGTGGCGCTTCGGGCGTTGGCGCTCGTGAACCACCTCGCCACAATAAATCGCCGCTTGTTCGAATGCGCTCATGCCACCGTTTCACCTTCGCGCGGCAGGCTCAGCCTGTCCGATGGCTCGTCCAGATGCCACGGCCGGCTCAAGCCGCCGAGTTGCTCGGCCACCGCGAGCCCGCTTTGCAGCGCATCCTCGTGGAAACCGTAGGCGAAATAGCTGCCGCAGAACCACGTCCGGTTGCGCCCCTGCAATGACCACAGGTCGGGCTGCGCCGCCATCGCCGCCGCGTTGAACATGGGATGCTTGTATGGGATCGTCGCGCGCGTATGACCGTCCGCGATGTCGCGCACCGGGTTCAAGGTCACGAAGTAATCCTGCTTGGTGCGAAGTGGCTGCAGGCTGTTCATCCAGTAGCTCACGCAGAGCGACTGGTCGCCCTGCCCCTCACCCGCGATGTAATTCCAGCTCGCCCACAACCGCCGCCGGCGCGGCATCAGGGCGCGGTCTGTGTGTAGAACGGCAGTATTATCGGCATATTGAAACGCGCCGAGCAAGCGGCGTTCCGTCTCATCCGCGTCATCCAACATCGACAGCGCGTCATCGGCATGGGCGGCAATCACAATATGATCGAAGCTGTGCGCGGTGCCGTGTGCATCCTCGACCCGCACGCCTTCGCCTGAGCGCACCACACGCTTGATCGGCGTGGCAAGGCGCACCTCGCCGCGAAAGTCCGCGAGAACCCTGTCGACGTAGGCGCGGCTGCCGCCCTCGACTGTGCGCCATTCCGGTCGTGAAAATGCCTGGAGGAGGCCGTGATTGGCGAAAAAGCGGATAAACGCGGCGGCGGGAAAATCCAGCACATGCTGTTCAGGCGTGGACCAGATGGCGCATGCCATCGGCAGGATATGATGATCCACGAACCCGCGTCCGAAACCGCGCTGCGCGAGGTAATCGCCGAGCGCCATGTTTCCCAGCGACTGCGCAGCCAGATCGCGCTGGGCGACGCGGAAAAACCGGGTGACATCGCGCAGCATTCGCCAGTGCGTGGCGCGCAGGAGGTTGCGGGTGTTGCCAAGCAGCCCGAACGGGGCGTTGCTCGAATATTCAAGTCGCGCGCCATCGAGCGATACGGCAAAGGACATGTTCGACCTGGCGGACACTACGCCGAGATGCTCGAACCACGCGATCAGGTTCGGATAACACTGCGTGTTGTAGACGATAAAGCCTGTATCGACAGCCCGCGAGCCTTCCGGGGCGCTGACCTGCAGCGTGTTGGCATGGCCGCCAGGTCTGTCGCCTGCCTCGAACAGCGTTACGCGGTGACGCTTGGCCAGAAGCCAGGCCGCACTCAGGCCGGCCACGCCTGACCCAATCACACCGATGCGCAGGGGTGGGTAACTCATCAGGACTCGCGGGGAATATTGTTTGTGAACCTTACGCCGCTTATACACCCGCGGATCATTTGTCTATTCCGCTTTCGGGCCAAGGTGCCGCCCGGCCCCCCTTCCGCCGGTTCAGCCCTCACAAAACTGTGAACCACGAGTGCAATTTGCGATCACCTCGCGGTGATCCTGTCCAAGAGAAACGGCGTAACCGTTCCATCATTGCACAGGTTTCGCGCATTTCAGCAGCGGGCATTACCATTTGTTAATGTGATGCACCAAGACGAGTTGAAACGCGGCGGAAATGTGATGATGTCGAAATAGTTGACGTCACTCAACCAAGGAGGACTGAATGTCAATCCTACGCAGTGCTGCTCTTGCGATCGCTCTTGTTTTTGTTGTTGCTCCGGCTGCTCACGCTGGTAGCTCGATGGCCAAGAAGGACATTGTTGATACCGCAGTCGAAGCCGGCAGCTTCTCCACACTGGTCGCCGCCGTGCAGGCTGCCGGCCTGGTGGACACGCTGAAGAGCGATGGCCCGTTCACGGTGTTCGCGCCGAGCGATGACGCGTTCGCCAAGCTGCCGGACGGCACGGTCGAAGACCTGCTGAAGCCGGAGAACAAGGAGCAGCTGGCCTCAATCCTCACCTATCACGTCATCCCGGGCAAGGTGATGGCGTCTGACATCGCCGGTAAGACGCTGGAAGTCGAGACCGTTGAGGGGACCAACCTGTCGATTGATGCCACCGACGGCGTGATGGTCGATAACGCCACCGTGGTACAGGCCGACGTCGAGGCCTCCAACGGGGTCATCCACGTCATCGACACTGTCGTGATGCCGGGTTCGTCCAGCTAATCGGCTGAGACCTGCTGACCATGATGAAGGCGGCGCGCACTGCGCCGCCTTTTTTTATGCGCAGCAAATCTTCATGGAAACAGCGGCTGCTGCTCCAGTCCCGTCGTTTCCGCCAGTCCGAACATCAGGTTGAAGTTCTGCAGCGCCTGCCCGGCCGAGCCTTTGACCAGATTATCCAGCGCGCCGATCACGATGGCCCGTCCCGGCAGACGGTCGGCGAACACATTGACGATGAAGTGATTGGAGCCGCGCACATGCTGCGTTGCCGGCACCGCGCCTTCGGGCAGCAAGTGCGCGAACGCCGCGCCGTCATAAGCCTGCGCCAGCCGCGCGCGCAAATCCGCGACACCCGTCCCGCGCCCAAGCCGCACGTGGCACGTCACCAATTCGCCCCGGCTCATCGGCACCAGGTGCGGCGTGAAACTCGTAACAAGCGGTTGTCCCGCAGCGCGGCTGATCTCCTGGTCGATTTCCGGGCCGTGGCGATGCGCGCCGATCGCGTAAGGTGAGAGCCCCTCCCCGGCCTCGGCGAACATCGTGTTCTGCTTGAGCGCGCGGCCCGCACCGGAGATGCCTGACTTGGCATCGATCACGATATCATCCACCGCGATCAGCCCGTCGGAGACCAGCGGCAAAAGCGATAATAGCGCGGCGGTCGGGTAGCACCCCGGACACGCCACCAGGCGCGCCCGCGCGATCTCGCCCGCGTATGCTTCCGTGAGGCCGTAAACCGCTTCGGCAAGGAGGTGCGGCGCATCGTGCGCGCGCCCGTACCATTGCGCGTAAACGCCGGCATCACGCAGGCGAAAATCCGCCGACATGTCGATAATCCGAATATCGCCCGGCAGCGTCTTGATGATGTCCTGCGCCGCGCCGTGCGGCAGACCGCTGAACACGGCATCGCAGCCGCGCCAATCCGTCTCCTCCGCGCGCGTCAGGTCCGGCGCTGCTACGCGCGCGAGATGCGGGAAAACCATCGACAACGGCTGGCCCGCGTGGGCATCGCCGGTTAGCGCGGCAATCTCGATGTTCCGGTGGCCCGCGGCGAGACGGATGAGATCAGCGCCGGTGTAGCCCGACGCGCCGAGAACGCCTATGCGCAGTTTGCTCATGATCTCATCCGTGATGTGTCCATCCGCCCGTGGCCGCGTCGTTCAGGGCGCCGGGCGCAACTCCAGCCGGGCCACCGTCAGCGCGACGTTCGCGCCCGACTGGCCCTGAAGGCTGAGCGGCTGCAGCGATATCGTGTCGTTCGATCCGCCAACGAGCACCTTTGCGCCGCCGCCAAGCCCTAGCGAGGCGTCCGCCGCCACGCCGGAATATGTCCCGGCCAGCGCATACTCGTCCAGTCCACGGCTCGGCGCAAACACAGCCCAGCCAATGATCGCCTCGCCGGTGACGCCGATGTCCACCCCGAAGCGCCGGATTTCGCCATCGTAATATTCGATCAAGTCGCCGCGCGCGGATTCGAACGTGCAACGCAAAGCCCGCGTGGACCCGAACACATAGCTCGCGCCACCGTCGACGCGGCATGTCAACGAGCCGACCTCGACGCTCGCGCCATCACGCGCGTGCCCATCTACCGGCGCGAACAGCACGGTTGACAGCACCGCCGCGACAATCAATCGCAGTTTACCCATTCATCCCTCCTGAGATCCGGCCGCGCCCAACGTGAAAGCACGCGGCGCTCGTGGTTTATGAGCTTGAGCGGTAGTTGGTCAGGATGGCGAAAATCAGCCAACGCCCCAATTCCTTCGCCGGTTTCATGCCACCCTATCTCACGGAATGAACATCTTTTCATTTTTTCAAGTTGCGTTAGCTGATGACACGCCTAAAACCTAGGCATACCAAGCACAGGCGGTGACTGCGGCACGTGGATAAAAACCATGTTCGCGCCTCCCGCCAAGCCACCGGGATCAAGAACGCTTCGATAGCGCAACAGCCATCATGTTTCAGATTTACCTGCCAATCGCCGAGCTGTCAGTGAACATGCTGACCATCATCGGGATGGGCGCGGCTGTTGGCTTCCTGTCGGGCATGTTCGGGGTCGGTGGCGGCTTCCTGATGACACCGTTGCTGATCTTCTCCGGTGTCCCCGCGGCCGTGGCGGTGGCGACGGAAGCGAACCAGATCGTCGCATCATCGGTGTCCGGCGCGCTGGCGCAGTGGCGGCGAAACAACGTCGACATCAAGATGGGGACCGTGCTGCTCTCGGGTGGCGGCGTTGGCACGGTGGTCGGTGTCTGGCTCGTCAAGATCCTGCGCGAAACCGGCCAGATCGAGCTGATCATTGCGCTGCTCTACGTGATCTTTCTGGGTGCGGTCGGCATCCTCATGCTGATCGAGAGCCTGAACGCGCTACGCAAGTCACGCTCCGGCAAGCCAGCCTCACGGCGGCGCCCCGGCCAGCACGGCTGGATGCACGGCCTGCCGCTCAAGATGCGGTTCCAGCGCTCAAAGCTGTATATCAGCGCGATCCCCCCTTTCATCCTGGGCATGCTGGTTGGCCTGCTCGCCTCGATCATGGGCGTTGGCGGCGGTTTCATCATGGTGCCCGCGATGATCTATCTGCTGCGGATGCCGACCAACGTCGTGATCGGCACGTCGCTGTTCCAGATCATTTTCGTGACCGCCTTCGCCACCGTGTTGCACGCGACCACGAACCAGACCGTGGATGTCATGCTCGCGCTCTTGCTGATGATCGGCGGGGTGATCGGCGCACAATTCGGCGTGGTTGCCGGACAGAAGCTGAGGGGAGATCAGTTGCGCGCACTCTTGGCGATCATGGTGCTCGGTGTCGCCGTGCGGCTGTTCTTTTCGCTCGTGATCCAGCCAGATGAGCTTTTCACCATCGGCCCGGTCATCGGGGGGAGCGGTTGATGACGCGACTCGTGCTGATCATGCTTGGGTGTCTGCTGCTGCCGCCCGCGCCGGCCGCCGCCCAGCCCGGCGGGCTCACCGAGCGGCTGGAAGCGGATGTGTCATCGCGCCGTATCGGCATTGAATCCGATTTTGCCGGTATCCAAGTCGTGGTGTTCGGCGCCGTGGATAACAGCCAGCAGAGTTCGGCCGAGCAAAACTTCTATGACATCGCAATCGTCATTCGCGGTCCCGACCGGCCGACCGTCGTTCGCCAGAAGGACCGTGTCGCCGGGCTTTGGATCAACCAGGCCGCACGGATCTTCAGCGAGATTCCGCAATTCTACGCAGCGCTGGCGACGCGCCCGCTGGAGGAGATCGCACCGCAGGACGTTCTCGGTGAAAACCGGATAGGCTTCGGCAACCTGCGTTTCCAGCTTGCTGATGGCGCGCCCGCGAGGAGCGATGACGAAGCGCAATCCTTCCGCGAGGCCCTGATCCGCATCAAGGAGGACGAGGGGCTTTACCAGCAGCGGGCTTTCGCGGTGGCATTCATCAGCCGCAGCCTGTTCCGCGCGACGGTCTCTCTCCCCGCCAATGTCCCGGTGGGAACTTACGACGTCGAGATCTTCCTGTTCCGGGGCGGCGACCTTCTGGACACCTACTTGACCGAATTGCGCATCGAAAAGCAGGGGCTGGAGCGCTTCATCTATAACCTGGCTTATCAGAATTCGCTGATCTACGGGCTGGCAGGTGTTCTGATCGCAATCCTTGCTGGGCTGGCGGCGTCGGCTGCGTTCCGCAAGAGTTAGGTGGTTGCGCGGAAGCCTCAGCCTCGATGACGGATCAGGAAACGGAAAACGCCGTCCTGTTCGCTTGAGTGCTCCAAGATATGACCATGAACGCGGCAAAATGTCTCGAAATCTTCCACCGCGCCGGGATCGGTGGCGATGACTTCCAGCGTACCGCCCGAAGGCACCCGCCGGATCGCCTTTTTCGCCTTGAGAATCGGCAGCGGGCACTGCAGCCCCGTGGTGTCCAGGTGTAGGTCAGGCATGCGTTTGGCCCCAGTGCGAGCAGCGAAAATGTCCAATCAACATGATACGCCCGGCGACAGGTGCGCGCCACAATTCGCGGCCTACGCAGCCATCCACGCCGGTGCTTATGCCAAATCCGCACACCAGCGAACAACCCGGGCGCAAAGGTTTGCCATGCGCAATGCACCTGTGGCACATTAATAATGAAACTCATTTCATGTGGGTAGCCCGCGACGCCGGACCGGCGTGATCACGTCGACTGCTCTTCTCGCCTGTTCCACCACAGAAAGACGATCGCCCATGGGTGAGCCTGTTGTCCCGACCTCGCTGAAAGTCGCCGACGAGATCAAGACCTCGACCTGTTACATGTGCGCGTGCCGCTGCGGGATCAAAGTGTATCTGCAGGATGGCACGGTCCGCTACATCGAGGGCAACCGCGACCATCCGGTGAACAAGGGCGTGCTGTGCGGCAAGGGCTCGGCGGGCATCATGCAGCACTACTCGCCCGCGCGGCTGCGCGCGCCAATGCTCCGAGTGGGCGAGCGCGGCTCCGGCACATTCAAGGAGATTTCGTGGGATGAGGCGCTGGAGCTGGCGACCGAATGGATGGCCGAAACGCGCGCCAAGAACCCGGAACGCTTCGCCCTGTTCACCGGCCGCGACCAGAGCCAGGCGCTCACCGGCTGGTTCGCCAGCCAGTACGGCACCCCGAATTTCGCCGCGCATGGCGGTTTCTGCTCCGTCAACATGGCCGCGGCCGGGCTTTACACCTTCGGCGGATCGTTCTGGGAGTTCGGCGAGCCGGACTGGGAACACACAAGATATTTCATGCTGTTCGGCGTGGCGGAGGACCATGCCTCCAACCCGCTGAAGATCGCGCTCGGCAACATGAAAGAGCGCGGCGGCAAGTTCGTCTCGATCAACCCGGTGCGCACGGGCTATTCGGCGATCGCGGATGAATGGGTCGGGATAAAGCCGGGCACCGACGGGCTGTTCGTCGCCGCGCTGATCCACGAATTGCTCAACGCCGACAAGTTCGACGCCGACTACCTTGTGCGCTATACCAACGCGCCGTGGCTGGTCATTCAGGACCCCGGCGCGCCGGATGACGGGCTGTTCGCGCGCGACGCCGACGGCAATCCGCTCGCCTGGGATCACCATTCAGGCGCTCTGGTCAACGCAGACCTGCCAGACATCGCCCCGGCTCTCGTCGGCGAGCGCGAACTCCCAGATGGGCGCAAGGCCGTGCCGTCGTTCCAGCTTCTCGCCGCGCGCTTCCTGGAGGACGACTATTCGCCCGAGGCCGTTGCGGAAAAGACGCAGGTTCCCGCCGACACCATCCGCCGGATCGCCGCCGAACTGGCGCACGCGGCCTTTGAAGAAGAAGTCGTCCTCGACATCCCCTGGACCGACTGGGCGGGACGCAAGCACGACAAGATGATCGGCCGGCCGATATCCATGCACGCCATGCGCGGGATTTCAGCCCATTCCAACGGCTTTCACTCCTGCCGCATCATCCACATGCTGCAAATCCTGCTCGGCTCGATCGACTGCCCCGGCGGCTTCCGCTACAAGGCGCCGTTCC